>JADZET010000272.1 GCA_020850375.1 Phycisphaeraceae bacterium
ATCCCCTACGACGTGCTGGCGACGATCAGCAACCGGATCATCAACGAGGTCCGCGGCGTCAACCGCGTGGTCTACGACATCTCGAGCAAGCCCCCGGCCACGATCGAGTGGGAGTAGCCCCCCCGGAAATTACTCCCGCGACCCTCGGCAATGGAACCGACTGCGGGGCGCTCAGTCCAGCCGGATCCCCTTCTGCTCGAGCCATTCCTTGAAATCGCCCATCTGCGTGTTGAACACGTCGTTGTCGTAGTCGCTCTCGAGCTTCTCGATCAGCTCCTTGAGTTCCGGCCGCTCCTTGACCGCTTCGCTGAGGCGATGCTCGAGCTCGTCGCTGGCCGTGCGCATCTCCTCGAGGTCCAGCGGCAGGCCCAGAACCGTTCCGAGCTTGCGGACCATCGACTCGATCGACCGCACGTTCCGCCCCTGGATGTAGGCCGGCACCTCGGCCACCAGGTTCGCCATCCGCATCCCGCGATCCGGCGCCCGCTTGCACAGGTACGTCGCGATGCTCGCCGGCCCCTCGTAGTCGATGAATCGCAATCCCGTCTTTTCCAGCTCAGCCTTGAACGCCGCGTCCGACACCGAGGCGAACAACCGCGGATCACGCGTGTGCGGCACCGCGCCCCCCACGCTGCCGACGAAGTAGAGCGTCTTGACCCCGAACCGCTGGCCCAGCGACAGCAGACAATCGGCGAAGAGCGGCCAGCGCAGGTTCGGCTCCCGCCCCGCGAAGAGGATCAGGTGATGGGCCGTGTCGTAGTAGAACCGCCCGGTCGGCACGTCCA
The DNA here is from genome assembly GCA_020850375.1 of Phycisphaeraceae bacterium. The sequence continues at coordinate 786 of JADZET010000272.1, forward strand.
TCTCGTCGATCAATCCCTGCTCGACCCGCACGTGCGGGCGGAACAGCGAAGCGACCTCCATCGAGCCCGGGAAGCTCCAGAGATAGAACTCGTCGCTCTCAAGCTCCGCCAGCTCCTCGGCCCCGAGCGCCGCAACCAGGTGCTCGACCGTGCCCGTCGAGGCCTCGCCCCCGTCCATCCACCCGCCGAAGGCGATCACCATCCGGGCGCTCTCGAGCGTCGGCTCAGCCAGTAGGCGGACCTGCTTGGGAAGCATGGAGGGCTCCGGTGCGGGCGCACCCGACGAGCCGACACGGCCGCGGCGCGTTCCGCTCCTGCCTTATAGACTTCCCGCACGGCAGTTTCAATGCCGAGAGCACGATGTCGCGGAAGAAAAAGGGCGGAGCACAAGGCTCCGCCCTGAGAGTGACGTCCGCCTTCGCTGTCTTACCACGCCCAGGCCTCGGGGCCCTCCTTGCCGCCCGAGGGGCTCGGCCAGATCTCGTCGAGCTTCTTGAGCGTCTCGTCGCTGAGCGTGAGCTCCGCCGCGGGCAGCGCCGCCTCGAGCTGCTCGAGCGTCCGCGGCCCGATGATAGGCCCGACCACGCCCGGCCGCGACAGCAGCCACGCCAGCGCCACGTTCGCCGGCTCGGCTCCGATCTCCGCGCAGAGCTTCTCGTAGGCCTCGAGCTTCGGCCGCAGCTCCGCGACCTTCTTCTGCAGCCACTCCCTCGACCGCCGGCCCTCGCTGATCTGCTTGAGCACGCCGCCGAGCAACCCGCCGCCCAGCGGGCTCCAGCAGATCATCCCGACCTTGTAGAACCGGCAGGCCGGCAGCACCTCGGCCTCGACCGAGCGCTGCACGAGGTTGTAGTGGCTCTGCTCGCTGACCAGGCCCACGAAGTTCCGCTTGGCGGCCTGCTCGGCGTACTGGGTGATGTGCCAGCCCGCGAAGTTGCTCGAGCCGATGTAGAGCACCTTGCCCTGCCGGACGAGGATCTCGAAGGTCTGCAACGCCTCCTCGGCCGGCGTGCCGCGCGAGATGTGGTGCATCTGATACAGGTCGATGTAATCAACCTTCAGCCGCCGCAGACTCGCGTCGACCTGCTCGCGGATGTGACGGGCCGACAGGCCGCTCTTGTTCGGGGCCCAGTTCCGGTCCATCGGGCAGAAAACCTTGGTGGCGATGACCACACGCTCACGCCGCACCCCGCCGAGGGCGAACCAGTTGCCGATGATCTCCTCCGTCAGGCCGTGGCGGATCTCCGAGCCGTAGCCGTTGGCCGTGTCGAAGAAGTTGATCCCGGCGTCGAGCGCCCGGTCCATGATCTTGTGGGCGTCGGCCTCCGGCGTGGTCGGACCGAAATTCATCGTGCCCAGGCAGAGCCTGCTGACCTGAAGCCCCGCCTTGCCGAGCTGTGTGTACTGCATCTTCTTTTTCTCCTTCAATGGGCGTAAAACGGCACACCTTAACAAATGACACCGCCGGTCGCACGTCTCCGGTGCGGGAAAACAGGCGGGATTTCTCTTAGGAGACCGCCATCAGCCCCTCAAGACCGCCTCGCCGCAACTCCACCGCACGTCGGATCTCGCGCCGCGGGCGAGATCGCTGGAACTCCGCCAGCCCTTTGCCCAGCAGGTCCAGGAACCGGCCGAGGTCCGCCTCCGTCGTGCTGAGGTTCGGCCGCAGTCGCACCGACGACCGGCCCGCCCCGAGCACCAGCAGCAGCCTGGACTCGAGCAGCAGGTCCACGAACCGATCCCGCGCCGCCGAGTCGTCGTGCGGCAGGATGGTGAACCCCTGCATCAATCCCCGCCCGCGCACGTTGAACATGCAGTCCGGGTATCGCTCCTCGAGTTCGAGCAGCCCCTTCCGCAGCAACCGCCCCTTGGCCGCGGCCGCGGCGATGAGTTTTTCGCGCTTGGCGATCTTCCACTCCTGCACGAACCGCACCATATCCACCAATGGCCCGCCCCACGTCGAGTCCAGCACGCCCACGCTCTTGAGGCGCTCGAGCATGTGCACCACGCCGACGCCCATCTTCTTGGCCACCGCCACGGCCTGCGGCGGGCGCGCGAGCTTGAGGTGGTCGACGTAGTAGAGCTTGCCGCTGCCGCCCATGCCCGTCTGCACCTCGTCGAAGCCCATGAAGACCTGGTGCTTCTGCCCGAGCACGGATAGCTCAGTGAAGAACTCGTCCGTGGCGACATTGTGCCCGCCGGCCCCCTGGATCGGCTCGATGATGGCCGCGACGATCTCCGCCTCGTGCTTGCGCAGGTGCCTGCGGACCTGCTCGAGCGAGCGTTCCGTGGTCATTTCGTTGTAGCGGCGCATCTCCGCCTCGTCCGCCCCGCTGAAGCAGGCCGAGGGGAAGTCGACCAAGAGGCTTGACCGGAACAACGGGTGGAAATCCTCCACCGTCACCCGGCTGGCCACGTTGGTGATCGACAGCGCAAAGACCGTCCGCCCGTGGAACGACCCCCGGAAGCAGATCAGCCGCCTCCGCTCGAGCCGGTCGGGCCGGCCCGCGATCTCGTTGTACTTGGCGATCAGATACTTGAGCATGTTCTCGACCGCCTCGGCCCCGGAGTTGACCGCGTAGACCTCGCGATGGCGCGACGCCTTCATCGCCGCCGGCGGAAGACCATAGGCCGTGCGGTAGAACTCGAAGCACTCGGGCGTGAGGAAGTCGGGATTGGGCGCCTTGTTGTTGGCCGCCTGGACCAGGCGCTTGACGTAAGCCTTCTCGTACAGCCCCGGGTGGTTGTGGCCGATGAACTTGCTGCCGTAGAAGCCGGCGAAGTCCAGGATCTTCTGCCCCTCGACCGTGGCCAGGTACGCGCCGCGCGACCGGCCGACGTCGACCATGAAGGGCAGATTCTCCGTCAGGCACCAGTGATAGAACTGGCGATTTCGCCGGGCGCTGAGCGTGTGACGTAGAGCGGGCATGCGGACATCTTACTCATCCGCCGACGCCAAGTTTCGCCGATCACACCCCGATCTTCGGACACAACTCCACTAGCGCACACGTCTCGCACGTCGGCTTGCGAGCGTTGCAGACCGCTCGGCCGTGAGAGATCAAGAGGTGCGCCAACAGCGTCCAGCTCTCGCGGGGGAAGAGCTGGACCAGGTCCTGTTCGACCTTCTTGGGGTCCGTCTGCTTGCTCAGGCCCATCCGCACGGCCAGCCGGCCCACGTGTGTGTCGACGACCACGCCCTCGTTCTTGCCGAAGGCGTTGCCCAGCACCACGTTGGCCGTCTTGCGCGCCACCCCCGGCAGGGAGAGCAGTTCGTCCATCGTCGCCGGCACCTTGCCGCCAAACTCCTCGACGATCTTCCGGCTCGCCCCCAGCAGCGACTTGGCCTTGTTGTGATAGAAGCCCGTGCTGCGGATGAGCCCTTCGAGTTCTTCCGGAGGCGCTTTGGCCATCTCGCTCGGGCCCGGGTAGCGGGCAAACAGACCCGGCGTGACCATGTTCACCCGCGCGTCCGTGCACTGGGCCGAGAGGATCGTCGCCACCAGCAGCTCGAAGGCATCATGGTGTGTCAGGGCGCAGCGGGCGTCGGGGTACAGCTCCTCGAGGATGGTGTAGATCCGCCGCGCCCGCTCCGCCGGTGTGGTCGAAGGAGCCTTGGCACCCGTCCGCTTGGCGGGCTTGTTCGTCGACTTCTTCGCCGGCGTTTTCTTCCGGGGGGGGCTCACGGCTTGGCCCCCTCGGCCGGGTGCAGGACGAAGGCGGAGATCACCACCGCCGCCGCCAGGGCGAACGTCGACGTCCCCACCATCCGCTCATCGAGCTTGTGCCAGAAGTCGAACGTCGCCCGGTGCATCTGCCGCGTCGCCGCGTCGAGCGACGGATCAAAGATCAGGTCGCGCAGCGCCCAGATCTTGTCGCTGACGACCCAGACATCCGCGATCAACGCGCCCACCGCCAGGCCGATCAAGAGCAGCCGCGCGAGGTTCGCCCACCCCCAGACCCCACCGGACAGCCGACCGCCGTGGACGTAGCACTGCAGCCCCAGGCAGACCACCACGACCAGCGCACAGATCTTCTGCACCACCGCCAGCCCCTTGAGCTGGTTGCCCACCACCCCGCCGGCGAGGATCGGCACCGCCTGCTCGGGCATCTGGTTGTAGGGCGTAAGGTTCACGCTCGGCTGATAGTGGCGCACCGTCTTGAACGCCACACCCGCGCCGACCGCCATCATCACCAACGCGCCCACCCAGACGCCCAGGGCGAGCCAGTAAATGCCTGCGACCAGACGGAAGCCAGCAATCATCTGCATGGGAGCGTCACCAGTATCGTTCGAAATGGATGTTGCCCGGCTGACGTTTGGAGTGCGTGACGAACCCCCGGCCCTCGAGCAGCTTCTGCACGTCGGTGATCATACCCGGGTTGCCGCAGAGGAAGACGTGCGCCGACCGCGGGTCGAGTTCGACGCCGACGAGCTGGCGGAACGTCGGCGGGTCCAGGGCGACCTGCACACGCCCGCGCAGCCCGCGCCAGCCGTCGTCGTCGCGCCGGCCGCTGAGGATCGGGATGTAAAAAAAGTCAGGGTCGTCATGGGCCAGCGATTCGAGCTCCGGCCGATACGCCAGGTCCTGCTCCGCGCGTACGCCGTGGATGATGACGAGCCTCCGCCACCGCCGGAAGTCGTTGGCCGTCTGCAGCGGCCAGCCCGGCCGGTGCCAGTGCTCGCGCAGGATGGACATGAAGGGTGACAGCCCCGTGCCGGTGGCCACCATCACCAGGTCGCTGCCGGCCGGCACCTCGCGGAGGGTGAACTCGCCGCGAATCTTGGGGTCGATAAAGAGGCGAGCCCCCGGCGCCAGCTCCCAGAGCCGCGACGTGAGCCGCCCCTCGTCGACGCGGATCACGAGCAATTCGAGTTCCTCACGACGGTGCGGCGGCGAGGCGATCGAGTAGGCCCTGCGGATGAGTCGGCGAGGATCATTCGGCGGATAGGCCGCCTGCTCCTGCGCGTCCTTGGGCAGCCCGACCGTGCAGTACTGCCCCGCGTCGAAGGGCGGCAGCTCACCGCCGTCGGGGCGGATCCGCACGATACTCAGGGCTTCGGTCAGGTCGTGCCGTTCGATCAACGTGGCGTTGAACAGCGAAGGACTGATCGGCAAATCAACTGCACTCATCAACTACCGCTCCCTGGCCCCACCGTCAACGCCTCCGGAACCTCTGCAAGGCCGACGATCGGCGGTAGATCATAGCGGCCCGGGCCTACCCATCCGTGTGAATCGCCCGCCATCCGCGGGAAATACCGATCGTCGCGCCGACCAGCCCACGGGGCGGAAAGCTGAAAGACATTCAGAAAATAAAATGGCCCGCTGGTGCAGGGGGGGACACCATGCGGGCCGTGAGGGGGGTGGAATTGATTCGCATTTGTTCAGCTGCTGCGAACCCTCATTTCATCAGCGGCTGATTATTTCCTGACTCGTAGTATGATTCCCGAAAACTCCCTTGAGTCAAGTCTTGGGACAGAAAATACCGTCTTATCTTTCCCGATGCAAGCCCAGTCCATTCCTTGTTTTTTTACACCTATCTCTCTGTGAGGACATTAGTTTTAATCACATGGCTTGGTGACGGTTTTGAATGTTTTTGTCCGCCTCCCCTTCGGAGGGTGCAGCAGAATTATGGAATAAAATACCAGTCAATTTGTTGTTTGCGACCTCCATCAGAGACGAACACAGGGGCGATTAAAAATTTATAATCAATTGATATCTCGATCGATATGCTTCAATGTAACACTTCTTAGACTTACCGGACCTTGGCGTGAAATGACGAGCGTTAATGTCAGACGACACAACAGCCTACACTTCAACAAACAGACTTTTTTTAATCGAGGATGCCGCCTGACATTAAAAAACCTGGCTGTTATGCACGAGTTATACACTTATTTCACGGCCCGCCAGGACGATCGCCGTCCGTCCGACGTCGTCTGGCGCATGATCTCGGAAGAAAAAAAGTTCACGGCGACAAGCATGACCCGCACGCCCGGCCAGGTTGACGACCGATCCTTCGAACCGCCGCCTGGCGATCAGCCCGACGCATGGCCGGCCGCGCTCGACGAGGACTGCTTCTGCCACCACTGCGGCTACAACTTCCGCACCTTGTGCCTGACGCCCGACTCGACCTGCCCCGAGTGCGGCAAGGTCGTGGCCGTGTCGATCGACCCCGCGCGCTTTCGGCCGATCCCGCGGTCCGAGCTCTGGCGGCGTGTGCGACGCGGCAACGCGTGGTGTTGCATGGCCACACTCGCCGCCGCCTTCGGCCCGCTGGGGGTCCTCGGCGCGATGCTCTTCCTGGACTGGCTCCGACTCTTCCGCCACGTTGACGACGACCTGGTGGGCGGATGTCTGGTCGGCGTGGTGGCGATGCTCGACGGCTTGGGTTGGTTGATCGGCTCGCGCAGCTTCTCGCGAACCGCACTGGCCTCGCCGACGGGTCGGTACCGCGGCCTGTCCAGACGCACGCTCATCTCCGCGGCCGTGTTGGCCTCTCTCCCGTGCCTGATCCTGGCCGTCAGATTGTCAGTGGGACCTCGGCCGGACTTCTGGTTCACGTACCCGACTTGGATGCAAATCGTCATCGTGCTGGTGTTGGCGGCGGTGGCGGCGCGACTGATTCTGGTGGCGGTGGTCGGCCGTTGGTACCGCAGGCTGCTGCGCGACCTGGGCCGACTCGACCTCGAACGCCTGGCCCGCGGATACACCTGGCTGCTGATGATCTCCGGCCTGGTGCTGATCGCGGGCATCGTCCTGGTCCAGACGAACGACCTCTGGCGGCATTGGCTGCCGCTGTCCTTACAGCAGTCCGACGCGGACGACGTCGTGATGGTCACGGCCGTCACGGGCGGCTGCATCGGCGGCTGGATCGGCTGCGGCGCCGTCGCGAGCCTGTTCTACCGCGTCGGCAAGCACCTGCGAAGTCCTCAGCCCTGACCATCGCCCAATCGTTGCTGCCACTGACGCAGCAGGTCGAACGCCTGCATCGGGTTGAGCGACGCCAGGTCGATCTGCCGCATCTCGTCGATCAACGGGTGCTCCTGCGGTGTGCTCGGCGGTGGGGGGGCGAACAGGCCCATCTGATTCGCCGGCACGGAGGACCGGCGGCGTGACCGGCCGCCCCCGGAGGCCGTGGAGCCATGCTGCACGGATAGCTGGCCCAGCAGCTCCTGGGCCCGCTGGACCACCCCCCCCGGCAGGCCCGCGATCTTGGCCACGTGGATGCCGTAGCTGCGGTCCGTCGCCCCGGGCACGATCCGGTGCAGGAAGACGATCTGGTCCGCCCACTCGCGGACAGTGACGTTGAGGTTGGCCACGTTCTCGTATCGCTCCGCCAGGTCGGTCAGTTCGTGGTAGTGCGTGGCGAAGAGCGTTCGGCAGCCGCGCTGGGCCAGGAACTCGGCGATGGCCCAGGCCAGCGACAGGCCGTCGAGCGTGCTGGTGCCCCGGCCGATCTCGTCGAGGATCACCAGACTCGCCGCCGTGGC
>JADZET010000273.1 GCA_020850375.1 Phycisphaeraceae bacterium
CACTTCCTGATGCAGGTGGCCCTGCGTGAGGGCAAGGACGCCAAGAAGTTCGACGCCGTCGCGGTCGAGCTCATGAAGAAGTACCCCTGGCCCGGCAACGTGCGAGAGCTGCAGAACATCTGCGAGCGGGCGAGCGTGCTGACGCGTGGCCCGGTGATCGCCGGCGCCATGATCGAGCCCTGGCTGTCGGCCCCGGCCTGGGTCACTGCGTCGGATGACCGATCGCGCCTGCCGCATCACTCCCCGGCCGCCCACGGCTCGCATCACCTCCCGCCGCTCCCAACACTTCCGGGGGCGGTTCCGGGGACGATTCCGGGGGCTGACGGCACGTCCGGTCTGAGCGTCCAGCGTCTCGAAGAGGTCGAGCGTCAGCAGGTCCTCGCGGCCCTGGGGCGATTCAACGGCAATCGTCAGAAGACGGCCGAGGCCCTGGGCATCGGCCTGCGGACCTTGGGCCTCAAGCTCAAGAAATGGAAGCAACTGAACCTCGTGGAGCAGACGGTGTAGGCAACCATGACGCGCAAGGATTGCGCGTCATGACGACTTTCGGTGGCGCAGGATTTGCGCAGCCCGGTCGAAAGCATGGCCGGGAAACGTCGGACGAATCCTCCCAGGGCCCCGGTGGCATCGGGGTTGCTCGCAAGAGGGGTTGAGGCCCGGCGCGTCGCCGGGGAGCACGGAAGGCGGACGGCATGATCGCGGACATCTTCCAGAGCGGGTCGATGCCGGTGCTGCAGAAGCTCGTGCAGTTCACCGAGGCGCGCCAGAAGCTCCTGGCCCACGACGTGGCCAACCTCACCACGCCCTATTTCAAGCCCATGGACGTGGACCCCAAGGCCTTCCAGAAGCAGCTCGGCGAGGCGATCGACCGCCGCCGCCAGTCAGGCAATCCCTCCGCCGGCCCGCTCGATGTCCGGGACAGCAACCAGGTCCAGTTCGACGAGCAGGGCGGTCTGACCCTCAGGCCCACCGCCACCAACCAAGGCATCCTCTTCCATGATCAGAACAACCGCGACCTGGAGCGAATCATGCAGGGCGTCGCGGAGAACCAGATGGCCCACCGTGTGGCCCTGGACCTCCTGGCCAGCCGCTACGGCCAGCTCGCCACGGCGATCAGCGAGCGGGTGTGATGATCGCCCGGCCGCGGCCGGCGCGTGACAGGAAAAGGTGAAGCATGTTCGGAGCACTTAACATCTCGACATCGGGCCTCGTCGCGCAGCGGACGCGGATGGAGGTGATCACGGCCAACCTGATCAACCGCGACTCCCAGCTCGACGCCCAGGGCAACTACGCCCCGTACCGTCGGCGTGTCCCGGTCTTCGCGGTGGGCGACCCGGCCACGGGCGGCGACCGGGGCGTGCACGTGCAGGAGATCGCCCTGGACACGTCGCCGCTGCGGAAGGTCCACGAGCCGGGCAACCCGCTCGCCGACGCCCAGGGCTACGTCGAGTACCCCAACGTGGACCTGGCCACGGAGATGATCAACGCGATCGACGCCAGTCGCGCCTACGAGGCGAACATCACCGCCGCCGAGGCCACCAAGTCGATGATGCTCTCGAGCCTGAGGCTGCTGGCGTAAGAGATTCGATGAGTCAATGGCGCGATGATTGGGTTGACGTTACGATGCGGGCGAGGTGACTCATGAGCGATCCACTGGGACTGATCACGAACGCGGCGGGCGGTGCACGACCGGTTGCCCCGACGGCTCCGTCAGGTCCGGGCTCCCCCGGCAGCACGTCCTTCAAGGACGTGCTCATGAAGAACCTCGAGCAGGTCAACCAGATGCAGCAGAACGCGGAGAAGGCCATCGAGGACCTCGCCGCCGGCCGGCGCGACGACCTCTCGGCCGTCATGACCAGCGCCAAGAACGCCGAGATGGCCTTCAACCTGCTCCTGCAGGTCCGCAACAAAATGCTCGCGGCCTATGACGAGATCAAGCAGATGAGGGTGTAACCCCTCGCGCGACCCCTAGGAAAGGATTTCCAGGGGTTACTTCCGGGGCGGGGAGGCCTGGAGGATCCGGGCTCTGGAACAGGATGGATGAATCGGGCATGGAGGCCAGGTGATGGAATTCCTTCGGCGTTACTGGACGCAGATCCAGGCGCAACTGCCGCAGCTCAGCCCCCAGGTCAAGTGGCTGGTGGCGCTGATTGTTCTTTTGCTGCTGCTGCTGGGGTTCCTGGTGGTGCAGTACGCCGCCTCGCCGGAGCTCGTGCCGGTGACCACCGCCAGCGGGGCCGAGCAGAGCGAGATCGTCTCACGCCTCAAGGCCGAGGGGATCGGCGCTACCACCGAGGGCGTGCAGGTCCTCGTCCCCGCCTCGCGCAAGCTCGACGCCATCGCCGTGCTCGCCCAGGCCAACCTCCTCTCCGACGACCCCTCGAAGGTCTTCGACGACTTCTTCGCCCGTCAGACGCCCTGGACGAGCAACCAGCAGAACGCCGAGGCCCTGCTCCAGGCCAAGCAGAAGTTCCTCGGCCAGGTCATCAACCGGATGAAGGACGTCCGCACGGCCCATGTCGTGCTGGACATGCCGTTGAACCAGGGCTTCGCCCAGACCCACCGACGCCCCTCGGCCTCGGTCTTCGTCGAGCTCAAGCCCGGCCGATCGCTCAACCAGACGCTCGTGACCGGCATCGCCTCCTGGGTCTCCGGCGCCATCGCTGAACTCGAGAAGCAGGACGTCAAGGTCGTTGACGCCGCCACGGGGCGGGCCTTCGAGGTGCCGCCCGAGGACCAGATCCTCCCCAACCAGACGCTCGAGCTGGTCCAGGTCCAGGAGCGGGCCGTCCGCGAGAAGATCCTCCAGACGCTGGCTTACATCCCCGGCGTGATCGTCGCCGTCAATGTCCGGATCGACCCGACGCGATCGGAGGAGGTCGAGTCCTACGCTTACGAGAAGAACGAGCCGATGACCAGCGACTTCGCCCGTGAGGAGGAGCGCAAGAGCGCCTCCGACGCCGGCGAGCCGGGCGTGCGCTCCAACGCGGGGGTGAACATCGCCTCGAGCGCCTCGGCCGGCCGGAGCGAGAAGATCACCGAGACCACCACGCTCTTCGGCCCCAAGCCGCTGGTGAGCAAGTCCTACAAGAAGTCCGCCGGCAACCTCCCCCAGCAGGTGGCGGTGTCGATCAACGTGCCGCGGAGTTATTTCGTCCAGGTCTGGCACCAGACCTTCCCCCCCTCCCCCGCCCCGGGAGGGAATGGCGGTGGAGCGGCGCCGGGTGGAGCACCCGCCAGTGCTGCCGAGCCCGACGACGCCACGCTCCGCCCGGTCATCGAGGCTCAGCTCAAGGTCATCGAGGCCCAGGTCAAGCCCCTGGTCTCGGCCGAGAACGAGGGTGTCGTGGCGGTGCACATGATCCCCGACGCCGGCGTGGCGATGGCCTCGCTGGCGGCTCCGACGTCGGGCTTCGCGGCCGTGTTTTCCGGCGGCGGGGGCGGCACGGACGGTCAGGGCGTCTCGGGCTGGGCCAAGCCGGTGGGCCTCGGCGCGCTGGCGCTGACGGCCGTGGGCATGATGCTCGGCATGGTCCGCAAGGCCACCTCGCGTCCGCCGATCCCCACCGCCGAGGAGCTCGCCGGCGTGCCGCCGATCCTGCCCACGCCGGACGACCTCGTCGGCGAGGTCGACGCCGCCGAGACGACCATGGACGGCGTCGAGCTCGACGACGTCGAGATCCGCCACCGCAAGATCGCCGAGCAGATCGCCGACATGGTCAAGAGCAACCCGCGCGAGGCGGCGCACATCCTGAGCAAGTGGGTCCACACGGACGAATAACGATCCGGCCCCTCCGCCCCACGTCGCGGGCGGGTGAGGCTGGGAAGGTTGGTAGCCATGGCCGAAGCAGCGAACAAGGAATCCACCGCGGGCGTCATCCTCGAGCCGGCCAGCAGCGGGCCCGAGATCAGCGGCGTCCGCAAGGCCGCGATCCTCCTGCTGAGCCTCGAGCGCGACGCCGCCTCGACGCTGCTCAAGCAGCTCGACGACAAGTCCGTCGAGGAGGTCACGCGCGAGCTTGCCTCGCTCGGCTCCGTTCCGCGCGACCAGCGAGACACCGTCCTCCAGGAGTATTACCACATGGCCCTGGCCCAGAACTGGGCCTCCGAGGGCGGCGTGGAGTACGCGCGAAACCTCCTGTATTCCTCCCTCGACCCCAAGGTCGCCGAGCGGATCATCCAGCAGATCTCCACCCAGGTCCGCAAGGCCCCCTTCTCCTTCCTCCAGAAGGCCGAGTCGCAGAACCTCTTAACGTTCATCCAGGACGAGCACCCCCAGACCATCGCCCTGATCCTCTCCCACCTGCCCTTCCACAAGGCCTCGGAGATCCTCGGCGGCCTCCCGCAGCCCAAGCAGATCGAGGTCGTCAAGCGCGTGGCCAACATGGAGCAGACCAACCCCGAGGTCGTCTCCGAGGTCGAGAAGGGCCTCGAGGCCCGCCTCGCGAGCATGCTCACCCAGTCCTTCGAGAAGATCGGCGGCGTCGAGTCCGTCGCCGAGATGCTCAACCTCACCGACCGCACCACGGAAAAATCGATCATGGAGGGCCTCGAAGCCGAGGACCCCGACCTCGTCGAGGAGATCCGCCGGCTCATGTTCGTCTTCGAGGACATCCTCCAGGTCGACGACCGCGGCATCCAGGCCGTCCTCAAGGAGGTCGACAACGAGGAACTCGCCATGGCCCTCAAGACCGCCTCCGAGGAGCTCAAGCAGAAGATCTTCCGCAACATGTCCGAACGCGCCGCCAAGATGATCC
>JADZET010000274.1 GCA_020850375.1 Phycisphaeraceae bacterium
ACTCCTGAACCACGCCGAAGCCGGCCTGCCTGGCGTAGTTCTCCATCAGCCGGGCGATCTGGCTCCACTTGCGCCCGGGCCGGATGTTCTCGACGGCGATGCGGAGCATGTGCTCGGTCACCCGGCAGAGCTCGGTGGTGCGGGCGTCGACCTCGCCGACCGCCACCGTCACCGCCGCGTCACCGCACCATCCGTCGATCTGAGCCCCGCAGTCGATGCTGACGATGTCGCCTTCCTTGATCGTCCGCTTCGAGCTGGGGATGCCGTGGACTACCTCCTCGTTAATGCTCACGCACACGTGGCCCGGGAAACCCTCGCCGGGCCGGTAGGTCGGGTAATTCTTGAACAGCGCCTTGGCGCCGCGGGCCTCGAAGACCTCCACGGCCGCCCTGTCGATGTCCATCGTGTTGGCGCCGGGCCGACACGCCTGCGTGCAGCGCTCCAGAGCCTCTCGGACCACGCGCCCGGCGGCGCGCATCTTCTGGATCTCCTGCTCGCTCTTGAGCACTACTGACGCCATGCCTTCGCCCGATCGGCCGGGGACATGGGTAGACCCGTCATCTTACCCGTGTCCGCATAAGTTGCCAAATCCCCTTAGTTCCGTAAGTTGCCCGCGATAGCCCGCCCCCGATCGGCCTTTAATGCAGGCGGCCACGGATCTTCGGACCCCGTCCCGAACCACCCGAGGCCAGGAAGCCCTGGTAGTTGCGCATCATCAGGCTCGCCTCGATCCGCTGGATCAGGTCGAGCATCACGCTCACCACAATCAAAAGACCCGTCCCACCGAGGAACGTCGTCACGAAGTAGGGCACCTTCAGTTCATTGGAGACCACCGTGGGGATCACGGCGATGACGGCCAGGAAGCCGGCGCCGACGTAGGTGATCCGCTCCATGACCGTCTCGAGGTACTCGGCCGTCCGAGGTCCGGGCCGCAGGCCGGGGATGAACGAGCCGTGGTCGCGCAACTGCGTGGCCATCTCCTTGGGCTGGAACTGCACCGTCGTCCAGAAGTAGGAGAAGAAGTAGATCAGCAGGATGTACAGCACAATGTACAGGTACCCCTGCATCTGGAAGTTACGGCTCAGGAAGTTCACCCATCCCCACTGCCCGCCGGTGACCGACTGCAGCCAGGAGATGATGAACGAGGGGAACATCATCAGCGACGAGGCGAAGATGATCGGCATCACGCCGCCGTGGTTGACGCGCAACGGCAGGTAGGACCGCTGCCCGCCGTAGACGCGCCGGCCGCGGGTGTGCTTGGCCTGCTGGATGGGGATGCGCCGCTGGCCCTGGGTGATGACGATCGCCCCGGCGACGACGAACACGAACGCCGCGATCAGGAACAGCACCGTGTCGATGCGGAAGCTGCCCTCGCCGCCGGAGAGCGAGAAGTCCGAGGCGACCATGCGGACGGCCTCGGGCATCTGGGACACGATGCCGGCGGTGATGATCAGCGACACGCCGTTGCCGATGCCGAACTTGTCGATCTGCTCGCCGACCCACATCAGGAAGATCGAACCGGCCGTCAGGCCGATCAGCCCGGTGAACCAGAAGATGGCCCAGTTCACCCCGTAGGTGTAGTCGGCGTAGACCAGCCGCTGGTGGACGATGAAGTTCATCCAGAAGATCGCCTGGAGGATGCACAGCGGCACCGTCAGGTAGCGGGTGTACTCCTGGATCTTCTGCTGGCCGGCGGGGCCTTCCTTCTGGAGCTGCTTGAGGCTGTCGAGCACCGTCGTCAGCAGCTGCACGATGATGGCCGCCGAGATGTAGGGCATGATGCCCAGCCCGAAGATCGTCGAGTGGGCCAGCGAGCCGCCGGTGAAGATCGACACGTACGACAGCAGGTTGCCGCCGGCCGAGCCGGAGATCTTCTCCGCCCACTCCATCAGGGCCGACTGATCCACCGCGGGCAGCGGGATCTTGAAGCCCATGCGATAGATCGCCAGCATGCCCAGGGTGAAAAGCACCTTGTTGCGCAGCTCGGGGATCCGCCAGATGTTCAGGAAGGCTCGGAACATGTTGTTTGCACCCTTGGGCCGGGGTCAGGGTTGACTGGGCTTTTCCCTTCCACACGAGCGGCCGGCGAACGTCAGGCCTTGGCGGCTTCCTCGACGTTTCCGGCGACAAGTCTGGCCGAGCCGCCGGCCTTGGCGATCTTCTCGCCGGCGATCTTGGAGTAGGCCGCGGCGGTGACCTGGAACTTCTTCTTGGTCTCCCCGGTGCCGAGGACCTTCAGCGGCATGGAGGGATCCGGGATCAGGCCGGCCTTGGCCAGGATGTCGGCGTCGATGAAGGCGCCGTCCTCGAACCGGGCGTCGAGGGCCTTGATGTTCACCACGGCGTAGCGGGTGGTGAAGTTGAAGTTCGAAAACCCGCGCTTGGGGAAGCGGCGGAAGATCGGCGTCTGACCACCCTCACGTCCGACCTTGGTCGAGTGGCCCGAGCGGGAGCCGGCGCCCTTGGTGCCGCGGCCGGCGGTCTTGCCCTGGCCGGCGCTGATGCCGCGACCCAGACGCTTGCGGTTGCGGTAGCGGCCGACCTTGGGAGTGAGTTCATGGATCATCATGGCGGGAAACTCCTGCCGGCCCGGGCCGGCGGTGCGACGTCGATGGACGAATCAGGCCTGGGGGGCTTCGGGGGAGGCTTCCGCAGCGGCGTCCGCAGCCGGCGGGGTCGGGGGCTGCTCGGCCACCGGGGCGCTCGGGGCGCTCGGGGCGTGCTGCGGACCCTTGCCGCCGCCACGTCCCCTGCCGCCACCGGACCTGCCGCGGCCCTGACCGCCGCGCTGCTGCTGGGGCTTGGCCGTCGGCGCCTTGGCGGCCGGGCGGGTCGACTGGGCCGGGGCGTACTTCTCGCCCAGGGCGATCATCTGCTCGACGGCCGTCTTCTCGATGGTCCGGCCGCGGAGCTGCTCGATCTCCTGCTTGCTGCGCAGCGTCTGCAGGCCCAGGAAGGCGGCGCGGGTGAGGTTCTTCTGGTTGGTCGACCCGTAGGCCTTGGTCAGGCAGTCGCCCACGCCGGCCAGCTCCAGCACCGCGCGGACGCTGGCCCCGGCGATGACGCCGGCGCCCGGGGCGGCCGGGACGAGCGTCACGGAGGACGCGCCGTAGACCGACTTGACCGGGTGCGGGATCGTCTTGCCCTGGAGGGTGACGCGGATCATGGCCTTCTTGGCGTACTTCTGGGCCTTCTCGATGGCCGCGGGCACGCCGGGGGCCTTGGCGTAGCCGATGCCGACGCGGCCGTTGCGGTCGCCGACGA
>JADZET010000275.1 GCA_020850375.1 Phycisphaeraceae bacterium
CAGGGCGCGGATGCAGATGTCCAGGGCCATCGAGCCGTTGGTGACGGCCAGGGTGTGCTTGACCTTGTGGAGCTTGGAGAACTCGCGTTCGGCGAGTTCGACCTGGCTGACGAGTCTCTCGTCGGGATGATCATCGCCGGCGAGTTCGCCGGGGGCGTAGGCGTACATCCACCACTTGCCGGAGTCGATGACCTTCTGGACGGCCTGGCGTTCTTCCTGGCCCCACTCGGGGAAGTGTGGGAAGGGTTTCGACACGGCCTTGGCGCCGCCCTGGATGGCGAGCTTGGACTGAGTCATCGAACGGAACCTCCTGCTTGCTTCCAGCAGTCGACGGCGGAGCGCTCGAGCAACGTTGTGGCGTCGAGGGTGAGCTTCCACCAGCCGACGAAACGGTGGGATTCGTCGGGCTCGTAGCCGCCCTGGTCGTAGACCTGGGGGGGGCAGACGTAGCCGACATACGCATGACAATACGCGGCGGTCATGGCCATCGGGGCATCGAGGCGGGCGGCGATGGCCTGGGATGTTTCGTAGAAGACTTCGCCCGGAAGGGTGATGACGGCGATGGGGCCGAGTTTGAGCGCGGTGACGCGGGCGTGGACGGGGGGGAGGGGGCCGCGGGCGGTGACCTGGCGCAGGTCGTCTAGCCAGAGGGAGAAAGCGGCCTTGACGCGTTGGCGGACGACGGGGTCGACGCGGTCCTCGGCGCGGACGGTGCGGTCGGCGGCGTCGATCTGGGATTGGAGCTCGTCGAGCGGGGGGAGCGGCTGGCAGGGGATGGCCAGGCGTTCGGAGGCGACGGCGAGTGTGGGGGCGTCGATGGTTTTGGCGTGGGGCAGGGCGGCGAGGATGCCGTGGGCGAGGCGCCGGCCTTCTTCTCTGGCGGCGGCGGGGCCCTCGAAGGCGCGGAGGGGGCGGATGTCGGCGGAGCAGCCGTTGAGGTGGACGCAGTTGAAGCTGTGGGCGGCGAGTTCGGCGGCGGCGTGGCCCCAGAAGTCGGGGCTGATCAGGAGGTCTTGGGGGCCGAGGCAGTAGGGGTGGCAGGCGTGCTCGAAGAGGATGGTTTTGGACGCGGCGCCTTCGAAGAGCAGGACGCGGGTGGCGCGGTCGGTGGGGGCGTCGGGGTTGCTGCCGAGGACGACGCCCTGTCCGGGGATGAACTGGCGGCGGTTCATGCCCAGGTGGACGGGGGCGGCGACGTAGCGGACGGCGACGGGTTCGAGGGCGGCGGCGGCGCGGCGGGCGGCGTCCTGGAGTTGGGATTTGAGTTTGCGGAGGTAGTCGGTGTCGGCCGGGCCGATGCCGCGAAGGGGTGCGGCGAGGGGGCCGCTGTGGGTGTGTGAGCAGGCGATGACGACGTGGTGGGAGGGGGCGCCGATGATCTTGGCGAGGGAGGCAGCGAGGTCCTCGGCGGTGTCGTCGGCCAGGCCGAGGGTGTCGAGGCTCACGATCGCGGCGGTGACGTTTTCATGCCGTAGGACGGCGAGGCGGGCGTGCAAGGGGATGTCGATGCCGCTGCTGGGTTGGTAGCGGGCGATGAAGCCGTTGAGCGGAGCGCCAACGGTCGGCGTGATGTCGGCATGAGCAAAACCGCAATCCATCCGAGGTTACCTGGTGCGGCGACGTCCGCGGAAGCGGGGTCGGTGCGCGCCTATTTTATCCTGAAACAGTAATAAATCAAGCCGCATCAGGCCAGTGTAGCGAGCGGCGGAAGCAGAAACCATGTCCACGCCGTTGCGATCGGGACGAAGACGGCGAGGGGGCTGATCGGGGGCCGCGAGATGGGAGGGCAGGCCGCTCGGGGGTGGTCAGCCGGCGTCCGCGGCTGGTTCGTTGACGGAGTAGGTCTCGAGCATCTTGGGGTAGGCGGACCAGGCGGCGATGACGCGCAGCTCGTCCTCGCGGGTGGCCCGGCCGGGCTCGACGAGGACGGTGCGTTTGTCGCCGCGGAGGATGTACTGGGTCGAGCGTTCGCGGATCTGCTCGAGCCAGGCGGGCTTGTTGAACAGGACGTAGCCGCCGACGGTGACCTGCTGAGGGTCCATGAAGTTGACCACGGCGCCGAGCGCCCAGGCCAGGCGGTTGAAGGTCGGCTCCATGAGGTTCCTGACGACCTCGTCGCCCTGCTGCCAGGCCTCCCAGACGCGCTGGATGACGCGGCGGGGGGAGGACTCTTCGAGCTGCTCGAGCTCGAGGCAGGAGCGGTTGGGCTGGCGTCGGAGTTCCTCGATGAGCTGCCGGCTCAGGGCCGGTCCGCTGCACCAGGCCTCGAGGCAGCCCGTTCGTCCGCAGCCGCAGGTCGGGCCGTCGGGGGTGACGGTGACGTGTCCGAGCTCGCCGGCGAGGCAGGTGCTGCCGCGCAAGGGACGGCCGTGGACGATGCAGTGGGCGCTGACGCCGTCGTCGACGAGGAAGTGGGCCATGGAGTCGGGGAAGGGGACGGAGAGGGCCTGGTACTCGGCCATGGCGCGTGGAGCGAAGGGGACGACGAGCTGGACGGGCAGGCCCAGTTCCTTTTCGAAGATGGGGGTGACGGTCTGGTCGGCCCAGGGCAGGACGGAGGAGCTGAAGGTGTTCTGGCCGGTCCAGACGGCGTTGAGGCTCAGTGCCAGGCCGGACATCTCGAGGCGGTTGACGCCGGTCTTCTCGGTGAGGATGCGCAGGAGCTTGCCGACCTGACGTGCGGCGGCGTCGGGGCTGTCGATGCGGATCAGCCCCTCGCCCTGCTGGCCGACGCAGCGCAGCTCGGGGTCAAAGATGGCGGCGGTGACCTGTGAGCCGTCGAACTGGCAGACGACCTTGCGCGAGGGGATGCGGACCTGGAAGGTGACCTCGGGTCGGCCGCGTCGTCCGCTGCGTTCGGTGCGTCGTGCGACCATGTGGCGGTCCTCGAGCTCGGAGAGGACGCGTGAGAGGGTGGAGGTGGGGATGTCGAGGTGGTCGGCCATCTGGGAGAGGGTGGCCCGCATGCGTGAGACGAGGAATTCGAAGATGACGCGTTCGGAGAGCTTGCTGAAGCTCGGGCACTCGCCCGCCGGGGCGCGGGTGCGGATGATTGATTCGGAAGCCTGAGGGCGCTCGACGTGTCGGGATCTGGCTCTTGAGGATCGCATGGGGTGTGGGTTCCGGACGTGGGCGACGGTGAATGAAGACGTCAAGCTGGATTGCGCGAGGCGGCGAGGCGTCCAAACCCACAGGTCCGGGGCACGCATGTCGGACACCACGGGCGGGCTTGCTGAACGTGCGGCGGGAGATTACGCTAAGGAATATCCCGTTGTGGGAAATAATCGCGGTTTTCCCGCCGATTATTGCCCGCGTGCATCATAGTCATTCTGCTCACAATGCAACTGCCGGCGGTAGGATGACGCCCACTTCGGGGGAAAAACCCGATCCGGAGGTTTACGAACGCCCCGTGTGCGTCGCGGGGCGTGAGGCCCGCCCGCCGACCATGAATCGCTGACACCCTCGGCCGCTGACAAGCCGCCGTTTTTCATCGAAAGGTCAACTTGCCATGAGTTCGCAACCCGTGTCGTGGATGCCGTTGTTCCCGATGTCGATCGCCGTTGAGAAGCAGGACGCGTTCAAGCGGATGGCGGACATGGGGATCAAGAACGTGGCGCTGTGCTGCATGATCTACTCGCCGTACCGGCTGGTGCTGCCGCGCTACCCGGACAAGGGGATCTACTCGATGGAGGAGGGGCTGTACTACTACACGCCCGATCCGTCGCGGTACAAGGACCTGCCCGAGTCGCCGCTCCCGACGCAGGACTTCGCGGGGCGGGACATTCTTGCCGAAACGGTGGAAGGCGCGCACAAGCACGGGATGAAGGTTTGCGCGTGGGTGACGACGTTCGCCAACGGGCGGACCGCGAAGCTGCGTCCGGACTGGGCGGTGGAGAATCTGTACGGGTCACGTGATCGGCTGTTCCTGGACTTCGATCACCCGCAGGTGCGCGAGTTCAGCGCGCGGGTGGTCGAGGAGATCGCCGAGAAGTACGCGGTCGATGAGATCATGCTGGACAAGATCCCGCAGACGTGCCTGGAGCAGAACAGCCTGGCGGGGCGGATCGACCCGGTGCTGCGGATCATGGGGACGTTCTGCTTCTCGAAGCACGCGGCGGCGTTCGCGGCGACGCAGG
>JADZET010000276.1 GCA_020850375.1 Phycisphaeraceae bacterium
CCACGGCAAGCTCGTCATCGCCATGACCCACCCCGCCTTCCGCGCCCTCAAGGTCACCAACTGGGGCTGGGACCTCGAACGACGCATCCAATACCGCCGCGTCGAGCGCTACCTCACCCCCCGCCGCGAAAAGATCATCGCCCACCCCGGCATGCCCCACGATACCTCCTACACCTGGAGCTTCCACCGTCCCCTGTCCACCTACGTCAAAGCCCTCGCCCAGGCCGGCTTCATGCTCGACGCCCTCGAGGAATGGCCCAGCCACAAAAAAAGCGACCCCGGCTCACGCTCCAAAGCCGAGGACCTCGCCCGCTCCGAGATCCCCCTCTTCCTCGCCCTAAGAGCCGTCAAAACCGCCTGATTTCTGCTCCAACCCCCCTCATTTTGCCGACCTCCTCCACGTGACCTCCTGGCCCGACGACATCCTCGACCTCTCCTCTTCCTCCCCTCTGCCAAGCCCAGGCATGGCTATGCCTGGGTCCGCTTCCCCTCCTCCCCCGCGCCAGCGCCCATGGCTCGCCATCCACTGGCGATGCTGCCAGACCTACTCCCGCATCTACCGCTCCCCCGACGCCACCGCCTACGTCGGCCGATGCCCCAAGTGCGGCAAAGCCCTGCGCGTCCCCATCGGCCCCGCCGGAACCTCCTCCCGATTCTTCGAAGCCTCCTGACCCCCCTTACCCTCCTTAACACGCCATCCCCTGCAAACCCCGCGATTTCTTCTCCGCCACTTCCATTCCCCCGCCGTGCCCCCCTTTCATCCAGCTAAAATAAGGGCATGTCCGAGGCCCTCCACTGCCTCCTGCTCGCCCCACCCAGGCAAGCCGTCCCTGACGACCTGCTCCGCAGCCTGGGCCGACGCCGCATCCACGCCCGCGTCCTGCCCGACGCACCCGCCGTCCTGGCCGACCTCGACCACGCCCACGCCGACATCCTCCTCCTCGTCGATCCCCCCTCTCTCCCCGACGCCGACGCCTTCCTCCACGCCGCCCTCGAACGCCACCCCACCCTGCGCCTCTGGCAGTACCAACCCCCCACCCACAACCACCCCGCCCAACTCACCCACCTCCTCGCCCCCTCCTCCCCAATCCCTAACCCCCAACCCCTGACCCCCAACCCCGACCTCCCCCTGCTCACCCCCCAGGAGCTCCAAATGCTCCTGGGCGACCCCTTCGACGAACAAACTCCCCCCACTCCGCCAAGCCGGGGCGCAAGCCCCGGGTCGCCCGCATCTTCCCAGGAACCCTCTTCCACCCCCCACGCCGCCCCCGAGCCCCTTCCCAGGGGCGAAGGCCCGGGTACACCCCTCCCCACCACCAACCTCCTCGAAACCCTCCTCCGCAACCGCCAACAACTGCCCGATCACGCCCTGTCTGTTCTCCGCCGCCAGACCCGCCTCGAATCCCTCGCCCTCGTCCCCGCCGACGCCCAGATCCCCCCCGACCATCACGCCGCCGAGGTCGCCTTCGACGGCCACCTCTTCGGCTGCCTCCACGCCCCCGCCCAAGACATCGACCCCCACGACCTCGCCGGCCACGCCCAATGGCTCGCCCGCTGGCTCGCCGTCGAAAAACAAGTCTCCTGGCTCTGGCACATGGCACTCCGCGACGCCCTGACCGGCGCCTGGAACCGCGGCTACTTCGACCGCTTCCTCCAACGCGTCCTCCAACGCGCCGCCGACGAACGCTTCGCCGTCACCGTCCTGGTCTTCGACCTCGACGATTTCAAACGTTTCAACGACCGCTACGGCCACGCCGCCGGCGACGACATCCTCCGCGAAACCGCACGACTCATGCAGTCCGTCGTCCGCACCCAGGACGTCGTCGCCCGCATCGGCGGCGACGAGTTCGCCGTCATCTTCTGGGACGCCGAAGCCCCCCGGAAACCGAATAGCCGCCATCCCCAGGATGTCCGCATCGCCGCCGACCGCTTCCGAAAAGCCCTCGCCTCCCACCAGTTCCCCAAGCTCACCGACGAAGCCCCCGGATGCCTGACCATCTCCGGCGGACTCGCCTCCTTCCCCTGGGACGGCCGATCACCCCAAGAGCTTCTCGAGCGCGCCGACGCCATGGCCCTCCAGTCCAAACGCCAAGGCAAGAACGTCATCACCTTCGGCCCCAACGCCTGACCCCCGGAACTTTTCCGCCCCCCCCCGTTTCGCGGGCCATCAAAGATCGCCGCGTCCCCAAGCCCTACCTCAGACACCGCGCAATCAAGAACCGCACCGCCTTCTCCGCATCCAGCTCCGACACATCCAACACATGGTCCGCCACCGCCTCGTACGTGCTCTCCCTCTCCCCCAGCACGCGCCTGACCTCCTCCAATCCCCCCTCCTTCCCCTCCCCCAACGCCGGCCGCGTCAAGAGCGTCTGCGGGTCCGCCTCAATCCTCCTCCAGAGCTCCTCCGCCCTGCATTTCAAGTAAATCTTCACCCCCGGAACCCCATTCGCCCCCTCGAGCGCCTCCCTCGCCCCCGCCTGCATCACCGTCCCGCCCCCCAACGCCACCACCTGCTCATCCTTCTCCAAAACCTCCTTCGTCACCCGCACCTCCGCCTCTCGAAACGCCTTCTCCCCATGCTTCTCCCAGATCTCCTTGACCGACAGCCCCCCGAACGACCTGCACACCAGCACGTCCGTGTCCACAAACGTCTTCCACAACTGCCCCGCCAGCATCTTCCCGATCGTCGTCTTCCCGCAACCGCGATATCCGAAAAGGATGATGTTCATCCCCCCATTCTACGGTTCTTCCCCACCCCCATCCTTCTGATCTATGATGCCCTCATGCCCGCGAGTAACTCCGACCCCCGGAACCCACGCAACCCCCCCAACCCCCGCAATGCCCCCCTCGACCGCCTGCGCCGCTGGCGCAACATCCCCGACCGCGATCAGTCCCTCGCCTTCCTCAAGGACCTCTTCAAGCGTCAGGTCGAACGCCCCCACCGCCAACTCGCCGCCGTCATCCCCCTCTGGCAGTCCCTCGTCCCCCCCGACCTCCAGGACCACACCCAACTGCTAAGTTTTTCGCGCGGCATCCTCCACGTCGCCGTCGATTCCTCCAGCCCCCTCTACGAGCTGAGCAACCTCCTCCGCCACAGCCTCGAACGCCAGCTCATCACCCAATGCCGCTCCGCCCCCCTACGAAAAATCCGTCTCCAACTCACGCCCCCGCCCCCACCCCCGCCCCCGGTAGTCCCCCATGCGTAACCTCGCTCTCCTGCTCCTGCTCACCCTCGCCGCCTGCCACCCCCAACCGAAGCCCACGTTCATTGAACGTGGGGTTCTCGCCCTCCCCTCCCTCGCCGACCACAACACACCCCTCAGCGCCGCGCCCGACCCCGCCGACCTCTTCCCCCTCGCCGACCACGCCTGGCCCACCTTCGTCACCCTCAGCCCCCAATCCTCCAACCCCAAATCCTCCCGCGTCACCGCCACCCTCACCCCCCAAGGCGACCTCTGGCGATGGGAGATCCCCACCCGCTCCGTCGTCTACCTCCGCCGGACCGACGACGGCTCGATCGTCATCACCGCCGAGGACTCCCTGACCGACAACGTCCACGTCGAGTACGACCCCCCCATCCCCCTGCTCCCCGCCGACCTCGACCCGACGTCAAAACCCCTCACCGGCCAGTCCAAGATGCTCGTCAAGAACCTCTCGAACAACTCGACCCGCGACGAGGGCGCCTGCCGCTACACGCTCGAGCTCCTCGGCACGCAAAAACTCCGCACCGCCGCCGGCCGCTACGAAGTCATCGTCACCCGAGCCACCCGCCGCGTCGACCTCAAGCTCGCCGACGCCGACGTCACCATCCTCACCGCCTTCTCCCCCACCCAAGGCCCCGTCGCCCAGCAGATCCGCCGCCTCACCAAGGCCCTGGGACTCTTCCCCTCCCGCTCCGACGAATCCCACCAACGCGCCCCCCAATAACCCCCCATCCCTCCCCCGCGAGCCGCGACGTCCCGTCGCGGCCACACCCGCCCCCGCCCCCGCCCGATAACTCAACAGACCTTCTCCTAAGCCCAGGCATGGCATGCCTGGGGTGTCTTCATATCATCCCCCCATTCCCATAACTTCCCCCCCAATCCCGCCGCACCCTCAAGTCACCCCCCGATTCCCGACGATACCTCCCCTAGCCCCCCCCAACGGCCACCATTCTTAACTTCCGGGGGGGGCTGCGGAGATCACTCATGGACGTCATCCGCGTCGTCTGCCCCAACCTGCGTTGCCGTTCGATCCTCTCCGTCCCCATCGCCACGCGTGGCAAGGTCGTCCGTTGCCGCCAGTGCAACACCCGCGTCAAGATCCCCGACACCCTCCCCACGACTCCCGCCGCGCCTCCCCCCGCGCAGGAAGCCGCCCCGGGCGCCGCCGCCCCCGCCGACAAGACCGCTAAGTAACCGCCCGCCCCTCCAGAAAACAAAACCGCCCACAGCTCCTCGCCGTGGGCGTCTTTTTTTCCCTCAACCCGCCTGTCTTCTTCCAAGCCGGGACGCCAGCCCCGGGTCGCTTCGCCTACTTCTTCTCCTCGTCCTCCTCCAGGTCGATCACCATCGGCAGATCCCCCGAATCCTCCGCCGCCGTCAGGCTCGCAAGCCCCGACCCCGCGCTGTCATCCATCGGCGTCGTCGCACCGCTGTCCTGCAGCGCCGCCAGCAGGATGTCGCTCGCCGCCGACGGGTCCTCGACCTTCCCCACCTTCTCCGGCCTCGCCGGCCGCTTGCTCTTCTTCTCCCCCGAAGCCCCCATCTTGGGCGCCTTGACCTCCGCCGGCTTCCCATCAATCACCACGGTAAAGTGCACCGGCCCGACCACCAGCACGTCCCCAGCACCCAGCTTCGTCTCCTGCACCCTCTTCCCGTTGTGATACGTCCCGTTGCTCGAACCCAGATCCTTGACCGACACCCCGCCGTCGCCCATGATCAACTCGCAGTGCTTCCGCGACACGCTCGACAGCGGGATCCGCAGATCGCACGAATTCGTCCGACCGATCACCGTCCGGTCCTTGGACAATGCAAAATCCCGACGCGTCCCGTCGGCCTTGATCATGACCAGAGCAACTTCCATGGCTGTTCCCGCGAGAAAAACACCTGCCGGCAACCCCTCTCAAAAGTCTACTCCCCCCATCACCCCGAGGCAACACACCTCCCCCTCCGATCCTCCCTTAACCGATGCCGTTTCTTCTCTTTACCTGCACATCCCCTTCTGCTTCCATAAGTGCCACTACTGCGACTTCTACTCCCTCGTCGACACCGCCGACCGCCAGGCACGCTTCACCCAGCGCCTGATCGCCGAGCTTCACCATCAAAAGACCCGTTTCAACCTCCAACCCCGGACCCTCTTCGTCGGCGGCGGAACCCCCACCCTCCTTCAACCTCACCTCTGGCAGACCCTCCTCACCGAGCTCCGCGCCCTGAGCCTCCTCGACCAACTCCAGGAATTCACCGTCGAGGCCAACCCCGAAACCCTCACCCCCGAACTCCTCGCCGTCCTCCGCCAAGGCGGCGTCAACCGCCTGAGCCTCGGCGCCCAGTCCTTCAACACCACTCACCTCAAGACCCTCGAACGCTGGCACGACCCCGCCAGCGTCACCCGCGCCGTCGCCCTCGCCCGCGACGCCGGCATATCGAACCTCAACCTCGACCTGATCTTCGCCATCCCGGGCCAAACGCTCTCTGACCTCGACGCCGACCTCACCGCCGCCCTGGCTCTCGCCCCCACCCACCTCTCCTGCTACTGCCTGACCTACGAGCCCCAAACCGCCATGACCGAGCGCCTCAAGCGTGGCGAGTTCACCGCGCAAGACGAGGATCAGCAGCGCGACCTCTACGCCCACGTCATCGACCGCCTCGCCCACGCCGGCTACACCCACTACGAGATCAGCAACTGGTCCCTGCCCAACCAACCCTGTCAACACAACCTCGCCTACTGGACCAACCAGAACTGGTTAGGCGTCGGCCCCTCCGCCGCCAGCCACGTCGCCGGCCGACGCTGGAAGAACGTCCCCCACCTCGCCCGCTACCTGGATTCACCCGATCCCCCGCCCATCCAGGACGAAGAACGCCTCGACCCCGACGCCAGCCTCGGCGAACAACTCATGCTCCGCCTGCGCCTGCGCCAAGGCGCCCCCCTCGACTGGCTCGAATCCCTGCTCCCCCCCTCCGACCCCCGCCGCCGCGCCATCGACGACCTCATCCGCCTGGGCATGCTCGAAAAAACCCCCACCCACCTCCGCCTCTCCGACCAGGGCCTCTTCGTCGCCGACCCCATCCTCGCCCAGCTCCTCTGACGCTCTCACCCGCGCCCCCCCCGTTTAGCGGCGGATCGAAGATCCGCGTGCCCCACTTGCTCCTCCCCCACCATCGCGCCTACCGTTCTGCGAATACCTTCTCAGCACCTGCGCGAGGTTCCCCCATGCGCCACCTCCTCCTGCCGCTTCTTCTCCTGCTCGCCGCCTGCCACACCGCCCCCACCGCGGTGATGCCCCCCATCACCGACACCCCGGAAACCCCCCAATCCACCCACCCCCTGGCCGTCGGCGACCGCGCCCCCACCGCCGACCTCTTGACCCCCGACAACCGAACCGTCCACCTCGCCGACCTCTACGCGTCTAAGCCCACCATCCTCATCTTCTACCGTGGCGGCTGGTGCCCCTACTGCAACAAGCACCTCGCCCAGATCGCCCAGATCGAGCCGCGCCTGATCGCCCTGGGCTACCAGGTCCTGGCCGTCAGCCCCGACCGCCCCGAATTTCTTCAGCCCACCCTCGACAAGAACGACCTGCACTACCAACTGCTCTCCGACAGCGACATGACCCTCGCACGCCGCTTCGGCCTCGCCTTCCGCCTCGACGACGCCACCCTCGCACGCTACCGCGCCCACGGCCTGGACCTCTCCGAGCGTTCCGGCAACGATCATCCCCTCCTGCCCATCCCCGCCCTCTACATCCTCGACACCCACGCCCGCATCCGCTTCGCCCACGCGGACCCCGACTACACCCAGCGCCTCGACCCCCAATCCCTCCTCACCGCCGCCGAAAAAGCCGCTCGCTAAGTCCCCCCCTCCCGCGCCTCCCCCCCTCGATGCCCACGCTCAATGACCGTCGGCAACCTGCCCTTGCTCTCTCTTCTTCGCCACCCCTACCACGATCCCCGCCCCGAACAAACCCGCCGCACCCCACACCACACCCCCGTACCACCCCGGCAGCGACGCCTCATGTTCGCCCCCCGGCACCAGCCCCGCCGCTTCGGCACCCCCCGCGTGCCCGCCCGCCCCCTCCGCCGCCCCCGCCTCCTCCGCGTGCACCGCCGCCTCGGCCGGCCCATGCTCCGCCCACGCCGCCTCCTGCACCCACCCCGCGCAGTACCACCCCGCGCCTAATCCCACCGCCGACACCACCACCCGCCGCATCCATCGCTTCATCGCCATCTCCTTGTCTTCTCTCCTCTCTTCTTTCCACTCTCAACTCTCCCCGACGCGCTAGCGGCGGTGCTTCCGCTCCTTGAACTTGTGCTCCTTCTCCTTCTTCTCGAATCGCTCCCGCGCCGCCGCCGCCCGCCTCTGCTTGCGCGTCCCCTGCGGACCGCCGCCGCTCCCGGCGCCGACCGATCCCGCCCGCTCCGCCGCCTCTAAATCCGCCCGCTGCTCCGCCGTCCCCGCCGTCGCCGCCGACGACGCCGCCGACGTCACGCTCGACGCCGACTCCTGCCTCGCCTCCTGCTTCGAATACACGTCCCGCTGCTGCGCCGCCGCCGGCCCCGCCGTCAGCTTCGCTCGGAAGATCAGGTCCGTCACCCGGTCCCGCACCGTGTCCTGCATCTGGCCGAACTGGTTCGCACCCTCACGCTTGTACTCGATCCGCGGGTCCTTCTCCGCGTAACCCCGCAGGCTCACCGAGTCCCGCAGCTGGTCCATCGCGTACAGATGGTCCTTCCACGCCGTGTCCAGAATCTGCAGCATCACGAACCGCTCGAGCTGCGACAGCTCCGCCCGCAGGAGCTGCCTGCCCATCCCCATCAGCATCCGCTTGCGCTCCTCCGCGCAAGCCCCCGCGAACCCCGCCGGCACGTCCTGCCCGAACCGCTGCCGCGCCCACGCCGCCTGCCCCTCCGCCGTCGCGTGCTCGCGCATCCCCCGCCCCACCGCCTCCTCCAGCCGCTTGCCGTGCACCCACGCCTGCGACTCCGCCAGCAGCTTCTCCTGCAATTCCTGCCCGCTCATCCCCATCACCCCTTCCGGGGTCCAACCCATCTCGTAACGCTGGTTCGCCCACGCCGACAACTGCGCCGCCGCCCCCGCCCGGTCCTGCTGCGCCAGCATCATCGTCATCTCCAGCGCGAACTCCACCGGGTACACCACCTCCCGACGCGCGTACGCCTGCCTCGCCTTGTCCAGCACGTGCGCCGTCGCCGTCTGACCGTCCATCTTCGACAGCTCCTCCGCCGACAGCCGGATCCCGAACTTGTTCCTCGCCCACTCCGCCAGCTGCCCCTCGGCGTACAACGGCTGCAGGTACTTGGCCAGACCCGACAGGTCCTTCTTCTGGATCTGCTCCGCCGCCGCCGACGTCAGCGTCTCATGCACCTCCGCCTCGCTCATCCGCTTGAGCCTCGCCTGCGACAGGTCCACGCTGAACCGGCTCATCGCCCACGAGCTCAGGCTCTTAAGATCCCACTCCTCCTCCGCCATCTCGCTCGACATGTACTCCCCCACCGTGATCGCGATCGTCTGACGCGACTCCTCCACCGCCGCCCGACGAACGATCCGCTCCAGATCATGCAGGTCCGCCGCCCGCAACTGCCCCGGATCGATCGACACGTCCAGCGTCGCCCGGCACCACTCGGCCATCTGCGTCAGCGTGTAGTCCGCCGCCAGGTACGTCGCCACCGCGCTCCGCACCGACGCCTCGAGGTAATCGAAAATAATCCCCGCCACCTCCCGCCCCTCCAGCACCGCCTGACGCGTCCCGTAGAACGACCCCCGCTGATGCTCCATCACCTCGTCGTACTCGAGCAGATTCTTGCGGATCTGGAAGTTCCGCTCCTCCACCTTCTTCTGCGCCCGCTCCACGCTCTTGGTCACCATCCGGTGCTCGATCGCGTCCCCCTCCTTCATCCCCAGCTTCGACAGAATGGTGAGCATCGCCTTGCTCGCGAACAGCTTCATCAATTCGTCGTCCAGCGCGATGAAGAACCGCGACGACCCCCGGTCCCCCTGACGACCCGAACGCCCGCGCAACTGATTGTCAATCCGCCGCGACTCGTGACGCTCCGTCCCGACGATGTGCAGCCCCCCCATCTCCTCCACGTGCCTGAACACCCGCAGCCGGTGCAGCATGAAGTCCGCCCGGTCCAGCTCCTTCTCACAGGCCTCCGCCGTCATCTTCCCCGCCTTCTCAGGCCCCACCATCGTCGCCTCGCCCGCCCAATGCCGCAGCAGCCCCAGCCGAACCTCCTGGTCGCTCTTGCCCTCCAGGTCCCGCTCCTTGACCCCCATCGCCCCCGCCGCCATGTGACGCAACGCCAGACTCACCAGCTCCTCATCCCCCATCCCCGCCTCCGCCTGCTTCGGCAGCAGATTCCTCCCCTGCCAATGCCTCACCAACGCCTCCCGCTCCACCGGCGTCAGCTTGATGTCCGTCCCGCGACCCGCCATGTTCGTCGCGATCATCACCGCCCCGAGCTCACCCGCGTGCGCCACGATCAAACTCTCCTGCTCCGCCTTGTCCACCCGAGCGTTCAGCACCGCGTGCCTGATCCCGTGACGCTTCGTCAGCATCTCCGACAGCATCTCGCTCTTCTCCACGCTCGTCGTCCCGACCAGCACCGGCCGGCCCACGTCGTGATGCCGCTTGATCTCATCCAGGATCGCGCTCCACTTGTCCTTCTGCGCCAGATAAATCAGGTCGTCCCGGTCCATCCGCACCACCGGCTTGTTCGTCGGGATCGCCACCACCTCGAGCTTGTAGATCTCCGCGAACTCCGTCGCCTCCGTCAAAGCCGTCCCCGTCATCCCCGCCAGACGCTTGTACAGCTTCGCGTAATTCTGGATCGTCACCGTCGCGAGCGTCTGCGTCTCCTGCTTGATCTTGACCTTCTCCTTCGCCTCCACCGCCTGGTGCAGCCCGTCCGACCACTGACGCCCGATCATCAACCGACCCGTGAACTCGTCGACGATGATCACCTCGTCCCCCCGCACCACGTAGTCCTTGTCCCGCTGGTACGCCGCGTGAGCGCGCAGCGAATTCTCCAGCAGGTGCGGGAAGTCCATGTTCGCCCCCACGTAGAACGACCCGATCCCCGCCACCTTCTGCGCCTCGGCCACCCCCTCGTGCGTCAGATGCGTCGCCTTCTTGTCCTGCTCGACCTCGTAGTACCGCGTGATCGCGTCCCGCGCGCCCTCCACCCCCGGAAGCTCCTCCATCAGCCGCCTCATCTCCTCCTTCATCCCCGGGATATTCGCCTTCTCCCGCGTGTTGCGGATGTCCCCCTCGAGCCCCTTGATCTTCCGCTGGACCGCCTGCACCCTCGCGTCCGCCGCGTCCCACTCCCGCTGCCTCTCGATCAGATGCCTCGCCACCTGGTCCGCCAGCCCGTACCGCGGCGCGTCGTCATGCGCCGGCCCCGAGATGATCAACGGCGTCCTCGCCTCGTCGATCAAAATCGAGTCCGCCTCGTCGATGATGCAGAAGTCCCGACGCTTCTGCACCTGCTCCGCCGCCGTCAGCTTCATGTTGTCACGCAGATAGTCGAACCCGAACTCGCTGTTCGTCCCGTACACCACGTTGCACCCGTACGCCTGACGCTTCGCCTCCGGGTGCTGCATGTGCACCGGATGGATCGCCCCCACCGTCAACCCCAGGTGGTGATAGAACGGAAACACCCAGTCCCGGTCGCGCTGCACCAGGTAATCATTCACCGTCACCAC
>JADZET010000277.1 GCA_020850375.1 Phycisphaeraceae bacterium
CGTCGTGGACCAGGGCGGCGAGGTGGGATCGCTCGGACGTGTTCTCGTCCAGCCCGGCGGCGCGGGCCAGCGCGCGGGTGATGAAGGCCACGCGCTCGGAGTGGCCGTGCGTGTAACTGTCCTTGGCATCGATGGCGCTCGTCAACGCGTGCAGCGTGCCCATGAACATCGACTGCATGTCCCCGAAGAGCATGACGTTCTCGAGGAAGATCACCAGGCTCGACGCCAGCGCGTCGCAGAGCTTGGCGTCGGTCGACCCCAGGTGCGATCCGTCAGCCTTGTCGGCCCCGAGCAGCACGCCCATGGGCCGGCCGTCGCGCTCGAGGCGGATCACGAGCATATGCCGCGCCAGGTCCGCCAGGCCGGGGATGTCCGCGGCCCGGGTGTCGTCGATGATCGGCCGATGTCCCGCGGCCGGCCGGTCGAGGAACTCGATCCCGATCTCGTACAGTCGAGATGCCGGGCAGGGCGACGCGCCGGCCTGGAACACCTTCCCCGCCAGCCCGCCCAGACGCGGCTCATCATCCACCAGGCACAGCGCCAGCCATCGCAGCCCCACCACCGACTGGAGCTCCGCGCAGGCGCTCTCGAAGAAAGCGCCCGGCTGCTGGTTGACGGTCATGTTCGAATTGAACTTGTAGAGCAGGCTCAGCTCTTCGTAGGAATCTCCGAGCTGCTGACTGAGCGACTGGATCTCGCCGTAGCGGCGGGCGACTTCCAGGGAGTCCTGCTGCATCCACGCGAGCATGGCCGCCAGGCGCTCGACCTCACGCTCTGTCGGCAGTCCCGACTCGGCAGCTCCGCGGGCGATGGCGCGGGGGTCGAGCCCCTGGCTGGTGCAGGCGAGGATCAGGTGCTCGCCATGGAGCAGCGTGTCGCTGAGCAAGAGGGCCAGCAGCGGCCAATCCTGTCGCTGCGGGCTCTCACGCCGTCGGGAAGTGTGCAGGGAGACGACCGACGTGCCGGGCCAGAACTCGACGCGCTTGCCCGACTCGTGGCGGAGCGTGCCGGCCGCCTGGCTCAGGGCCGTCTGGAACTGCGGCGACTGGACGATCACTTCTTCGAGCCCGCCCGTCGCTCCGTGCAGCCGCGGCCGGCCCTGACCATCGACCAGCACCACGGCCACGTGCAATCGCTCGATCCGCTCGATGAAGCGGCCGGCCGTCTGGTCCAGAGTCAGGGGAGGGGCCTCACTCACGGATGTTCGCAGACCTCTTTCTCTTGCGCGGCCCCGACCAGGTCACGCACGCGTGACATGATCTCGTTGGGTGAGAACGGCTTGCTGATCACGCCGCGCACGCGCGTGCCGCTCAGGTCACTCTCGCGCAGCCCCATGCCCCGGGCCGTCAGCAGCAGGGCCGGCATGTTCTGCTCTGGGTCGCGCTCGTCCAGCCGGCGACAGAGCTCCAGCCCGCCGAGGCCCGGCATCTGCAGGTCGGTGATCAGCAGCCGCGGGGCATGCCTGGCGACCAGGTCCAGCGCCGTGGCGCCGTCCTCGGCCGTGATGACCTCGTAGCCCGCTCGGCTCAGACGCAGGGACAGCACGTGCAGGATGTGCGTCTCGTCGTCGGCGATCAGGATCAGGGGTCGTGAACGTTCAGCCATGGCTCGTCATCCCCCCGTCGGCAATGGATACAACCTGGACATGCCTGCCGATCCGGGAGACCGCCCCGGCGCCACCGCGCAGGCAACCTTTCCACTCAATTTTCTCGGCATTTTTCCGGCGAAACGTGAACACAAGACGCCGCGTTGACTTGACAATTCGAATCCATATCCCCTACGACCGGCCCGCCGCGGCGCGACGCCACGGCAGGCCCCGGACACGCCTTACTCTCGGACCTGAGCCAGGAGTCTCTTGGCCCGCTCGTTGTTCGGGTCACGCTCGAGGACCCGCTGATAGACCTTGGCGGCCTGGTCCTTGCGGCCGGCCTCTTCCAGGGCGGCGCCCCAGAGCAGCATCGGCGCGATGTTGTCGGGCTGGACCTTGGCGGCCTTCTCGAACATCCCAGCCGCCTGGTCAAACTTGCCCTGCTTGCGCAGGGCCAGCCCCGCCATCAGGTAGCCCTCGTGACGCTGCGGCGCCAGGCGCATCACACGCTCGGCCGCCAGCAGCGTCGCCGACGGATCGCCGCTGGCCCAGCTCGTCTCGCCCAGGCCGACCCAGGCCTCGACATCCTCGGGGTCACTGCGGCGCTGCTGGAGATAGATCGCCTTGGCGTCCTCGATCCGGCCGACGCTCAGGTACGCCTTGGCCAGCAGCCGGCCGACGTCCTTGCGGTCCTTGTACTCGGGCAGCCCGGTGAGCTGGCGGAGCGTGGCGGCGGCCTCGTCGAACCGGCCGGCGTCGAGCTGGGCCAGCGCCAGGTCCTCGGCCACGCCGTGGTTGTCGGGATCGAGGATCAGCGCCTTCTGGAAATACTCCATCGCCTTGACGGGCCGACCCGCGATCTGATGGATCCGCCCGATCGCCACGCGCAGCGACGCGTTCTGGTCGAAGTAAACGATCCTGTCCTCGAGCAGCTTGAGCGCCCCGTCGAGCCTGCCGTCGGCCACGCGCATCTCGCCCATGGCCAGCAGGTACGCCACGTTGTCCGGCTCAAGCTCAAAGGCCCGGCGGTACTCGGCCTCGGCCCGGGCATACTCCTGCCAGCGCTGGAGCACGATGCCCTGGTAGTAGTGCGGCTCCGGGGCCTTGCCGTCGAAGTCCACGGATTGCTCGAAGAAGTGATACGCCCGCTCGAGCTGCCCGCGTTCGATGCAGACCCTGCCGGCCAGCACGTACAGCCGAGGGTTCTTGGGGTCCTGGGCCAGGGCGCTGGTGACGGTCTTCTCCGCCAGCTCCAGGTCGCCCGTGTCGAACTGCTGCTGGGCCATCTGCAGGGCCATGTTCGATCGCATCTGCCGCCACCTGAGCTCGGCGCCGTTGAGCACCTGCTTCTTGGTGCTCGGACCGCCGCATCCGGCCAGCAGACCGACCGCCAGCGTCACCCCGATCAACCCCGCACACACCCGCATGGACTTGATGCGCATGATCCTCGCCTCGTTCGCTTGATGGAAAGGACAAACGGGCCGGCGGCCGGCCCGTTGCGTCCTCTAGGCTTTGTTTACTGATCACTCATCTCGTCTTCGCTCTCGACGCTGGCCGAGGTGCTGTTCTGCTCCTCGATCCAGCCGTCCAGGGCCTTGCGCACGTCGATGATCGGCGGCCCCTCGGCCTCGGCGGTCGCGCCCATCTCCTGCTCGGGCTGAGCCTCAGCGGTCGGCTCGTCCGCGGGGAAGTTCTCCCAGAAGACCGAGGGCTCATCGGCCGCGGCCGTGGGCTGCGTGGTCGGGACGGACTCGGCCTCCGCCGCGACCTGCTCGGGCTCACTGACCCAGGCCTGCTCGACCACGGGCTGCTCGGTCGCGGTCTGATCCACCGCGGCCTGCTCGGCGGGCTGCGTGGCGGGAGCCTCGACGGCCAGGGTCTGAACCTCGACCGGCTGCTCGACGAACTGCTCGTCCGTGGGCTGCTCAGACTCAGAGGCAACTTGCTCCTCGACCGGCTGCTCGCTCCACGCCTGCTCGGAGGCAACCTGCTCCTCGGCGGGCTGCTCGGTCACGGCCTGCTCGAACGCGGGCTCGGACGCGGCGGGCTCGACGACGGCCTCGGGCTCGACACTGGCCTCGGGCTCGACGCTGGCCATCGGCTCGACGGCGGGCTGCTCGGTCACCTCGGCGGCCTGCGGCTGCTCCGCGGGGACCTCGGTGGCGGACGCCTCGACGGCGACCTGCTCGGCCTGCGTGACGGCCTGGTCAGCCGGGGCCTCGGCGGCCGCCGGGATTTCATTCATGGTCTCGGAGGCTTCCGAAGTTTCCGGGGCGTCCGTGGATTCCGTGGCGGCCGCGGTTTCGGTCGCTTCCGGGGTTTCCGTGGCTTCAGGGGCCTCGGAACCTTCCGTGGCCGGGGCGGCCTCGACCTTCTGGTCGATCATCTGACGCATCGCATCCTCGAGGATGCTGCCACCGGCGGTCTCGGGCTGCTGGCCGGTGATCTGGGCCTTGAGCCGACGGGCCTCGACCGAGGTCGGCTCGAGGGACAGGGCGTTGTTGACCGACCACAGGGCCTTCTTGTTGTTGCCGGCCTCAAGGTGCCTGCTGGCCTCGCGGAGCTCGCCGGCCTGCAGCTTGGTGCGCGACCAGGGCAGCAGGCCCTCGCGGGAGCCGACCTGGACCATGTGCACCGACTCCTTGGCCCGGTTGCCCGCGGCGTACAGGGCCTGGTCCTTCACGATCGAGGGGGTCAGCAGGAAGATGAATTCGCTGCGGACCGAGTCGTCATCCTGCCCGCGGAAGGCCGTGCCCAGTACCGGCACGTCGCCCAGGAACGGGACCTGCTTGCGGGTGACCGTGGTGGTCTCCTTGAACAGGCCGCCCAGCACGGCCGTCTGGCCGTTGCGGAGCATGACGTTGGTCGTCAGTTCCTCGGTGTTCTTGGTCGGGATCACGAAGCCGGCCACGTCCTCGACCGTGCCGGTCGAGATCGCGGGCTTGATCTCCAG
>JADZET010000278.1 GCA_020850375.1 Phycisphaeraceae bacterium
AGTTCGAGACCAACGACCGCCTGCTCGAGGACTACCCCGAGGTGGTCTACCCCATCCACGCCCTGGAGCGCATCCACAACCGGGCCAACGGCCAGCTCTGCCAGGGCCAGCCGACGCGGATCACCTGGACGGCCGACGAGATTGTGCTGCCGACCACTTCTGGCCCCGCCCCCGGGAGCGCTTCCTCCGGGGCGATCATCCGCGTGGCGGGCATCGAGAGCCGGATCCGGGGCATGAAGTTTAAGCGTGCCGACGGCCGGGCGGTGCGGCCGTCGCTGGTGGTGCTCGACGACCCGCAGACCGACGAATCCGCCCGCAGCGATCAGCAGGTCCGTGCCCGGCTGGAAACCCTCAACGGCGCGATCCTCAACATGGCCGGGCCGGGCCAGAAGATCTCGGGCATCATGCCCTGCACGGTCATCCGCCCCGGGGACATGGCCGACCAGATCCTCGACCGCGACAAGCACCCCGTCTGGCAGGGCGAGCGCACCAAGCTCATCTATGCCTTCCCGAGCCACCAGAAGCTCTGGGACCAGTACGCCCAGCTGCGGGCGGAGAGTTTCCGAAGCGGCGGCGACGGGAAGCAGGCCACGGAGTTCTACCGCAAGTTCCGGGGGGAGATGGACGCCGGCGCCATCGTGGCCTGGCCGCAGCGCCACCACGAGGACGAGCTCTCAGCCATCCAGCACGCGGTGAACCTGCGTCTGCGGGATGAGCGGGCCTTCTGGGCGGAGTACCAGAACCAGCCCCTGCCGGTGGAGGAAGAAGGCGCGGACCAATTGACCGCCGAGGCGGTGGCCGCCAAGACCAACGGCTACCGGCGGGGTGTGATCCCGATGGACGCGGGCCATCTGACGATGTTCATCGACGTGCAGGGCAAGCTGCTGTTCTTTGCCGTGGCCGCCTGGGAGGAGGATTTCACGGGGTATGTCGTCGATTACGGCACCTACCCCGACCAGCAGCGCCCTCCCGGAAGTTGTTTCACCCTGCGCGAAGCGCAAAAGACCCTGGCCCGGGCTGCGCCAGGGACGGGGTTGGAGGGTTCGATCTACGCCGGCCTCGAGCAGCTCACCCAAGCCTACCTCGGCCGCTCCTGGCGCCGCGACGACGGGGTGGAGATGCGGATCGAACGCTGCCTGATCGACGCCAACTGGGGCCAGTCCACCGACGTGGTGTACCAGTTCTGCCGGCAGAGCGTCCATGCCGGGCTGATCATGCCCAGCCACGGGCGCTACGTCGGGGCCTCGAGCATCCCGTTTAGTGAGTACAAGCGCAAGCGGGGTGAACGAGTGGGGCTGCACTGGCGCATCCCCTGCGTGCAGAGCCGTCGGCAGGCCCGGCACGCGTTGATCGACACCAACTACTGGAAGAGCTTCATTCATGCCCGGCTGGCCGTGGCGATGGGCGACCCCGGATGCCTGTCGCTGTTTGGCCGCAAGCCGGCCGAGCATCAGCTGCTGGCTGAGCACCTGACGGCCGAGTCCTGCGTGACGACGCAGGCTCGGGGGCGTGCGGTAGACGAATGGAAGGCTCGGGGTCCGGGTAGGGACAACCACTGGTTCGACTGCCTGGTGGGATGTGCCGTGGCGGCGTCGATTCAGGGCGTGGTGCTGCCGGGCACGGACAGCCAGCCACAGCCGGCGCGGCCGCCGATCCGCTTGTCCGATCTACAAAGGAGCCGATAGGTGATGGCTCAACCTCACGACACGCGTCAGGCCCCCGAGCGGCGGCGTGGCCTGAAATGCCCGAAGTGCGGTTGCGCCCACTTCCGGGTGCTCTACACGCGTCGCGCCTGGGGTGGTCGAGTGCTGCGCCGACGCGCGTGCCGTCACTGCGGCCGACGGGTGACGACCTATGAGGTCGCGGCGGGCGGGGGTCCTTTCGTCCACGCCAAGTAGAGACATTGCTGCGATTGTTCGAATACATCGAACAATCGAAGTACTCAATCTACTGTGGAATACGCTACTTTCCTTTGTGCTCTTGGACGTTCATCGCCTTCCACCGCAAGAGCGGATGGTTCTTGATGCGTTCCGCCATCGCCGCATCGGCGGTCAAGAGCTCAGGCTGGATCTGGCCGTGGTCGAGAATTTGGTTGAGGAACGCTAACTCTTCGACGGTCATCGGCAGGACCGCGCCAAGCCGTTGGCGGCAGGCCGCGATCATGCCTTCCGCCCAATCGCCGGCCTTTTGTTTCTGCAGGAACTCGCTGCGCACGACCGGCAGGAGTTGGTTCTCCAGTTCGTGGGGGTCGTATCCCACATCCGTGACCGTCACGGTCCGCCAATCCTTGCGATTCATCGCCCCATAGAGCACAAAGCCCAGGCGCAGCGTCTTGGGGTCCAGGCCGCCGCGCGTAAGCAACTGGTGCGCGTCAAAGAGGTCACGGCTGGCCCGGCGGGCCAGCAGCGCCGCGAGCTTGCCAGCGGCCACTTCATGGAGGTCGAGAACGGGCACCTGCGTGGCGGCGTAGGAGCCCACCCGCGCATCGCGCAGCGCCACCGGCCAAAGTGGAACGCGGAACATAAAGTTCAAATCGACTTCCAGGTTGCCCCCTTCGCCCAGGGCGCTCTCATAGCGCATGCGCCACTTGCCCCCGGCGTGATCGGTGGGCACGCGCGTGACGTTCATGCCTTCCCGCGTGCAGACGGCCTGGATAGCCTGCTCGACCTTGGGCCGTTCGGCCAGGATCGTCTCGCGGTCCACCGCGCCGATGTAGTTCAGGTCGATGTCCACGCTGAGGCGCGGCACGTCGAACAAGAAGAGGTTGAGGGCCGTCCCGCCCTTGAGCGCCCAGTGTCCCTTGAGGAACGGATGGCTGTTGAACCCATTTAGGAGGTTCAGCAGGTGGATGACCTTCTCGAGCACCTCGGGGCGAAATCCCGTGGCCTGCGCTTCGCTGATGAGTTTTTCGCGGGACACTTTCACAGGACTTCCTCCCAGGAACGCCCGGCCAATGACGGGGGGACCACGAGATTCCAGTCGCGCACCAGTTTGCCGCTCTTGCCACGCTCGAGGTAGTGCGGCTGCTGGGGACGGAGCCGGCGCAGCGGATCGAGATGCCGGTCCTCGACCATCAGCGCCGCGGCGTGCTGCTGGAGGTAGTAGCCGACTTTGGCCGCCGTGGTGCGGTTGCCCAGGAGTTTGGCGTAGGCCAGAACCACGTCCAAGTCGAAGTACTCGACGGACTCCAGCGACCGCCAGATCTCCTCCCATCCACCGCTGAGATCCGGCCGGTCGAGCAGATCTACCAGCGTTCGCTCTAGGCTGGCGACCCGCAGTTCCACGCCGGACCGCTCCAGGGTCTTGGTGGCAAAGTGCTGCTGGCCCGCCTCGCGCAGGGTCTTGGGGAAGGTCACGCACTCGAAGCGATAGGAGCGGAAGGTCGTGGTGCGAACGAGCTTGTTGCTCTGGAAGAAGAACCGCTCGAAGACCGAGTGCGCCTTGCCATGCACCTCTAACGCGGTGTGGTAGGCCAGCACCGAATCCTCAGCGGATTTGGCCGCGACCAGGTAGGGATCGACCGGGGCGGTCTGCGGGTTGGTGCCCGGGGCGACAACGGCATAGAGACCGCGGCGCACGCGCAGCAGCCGGCCCTGCCGCAGGTGGTAGGACAGCAGCGCCTCGCGGGATCGCTTGTTGCGGGAGTGCCCCCGGTCAAGCCAGCCCCGAAGCTCACCCAAGGTGAACACCGGCTGGTGGAAGGCCAGTTCTGGTAGGTTCATGGCGGCCTCGCTTGATTCATTTCGACGAAACACTGTATTGGCCTACGTGTTTTGACGAACCACATCAAGTATCGACGGTACTTGCCCAGGAACTTGATCCAAATTGACGAAACACTGTATTAGACTACGTGTTTTGAAGGTCAACGTCAAGTTTTTCCTTCCCATCTCCGGCAGGTTCTACCGCTAGAACCCATTTTTCTCATCCGAGGATTTCTCAAACCTCCGGTGGGACGTTGGGTTCAGCATGGCATAGGTAACCCCTATCAGGACCGGGCACCGGGGGCACACGCATGGCTGAGAACCTCGATCAAACGATCCGCGACGGTGCGGCCCAGCCGCGCCGGGCTAAGGCTGACGGCGTGGAGGTTGAGCAGCACCCGCTGCCAGACCAGATCGCGGCGGATCGGTACCTGCAGAGCAAGAAGGCGGCCCGGACGAAGGGTCTGGGTGTGCCCTTCAAGAAGCTCTCGCCGCCCGGCGCGGCCTAAGGCGTGCGTCACCTGTGCCTTGGGGTCCATCGCCGCTCCATGGAGCATGCATGCTCGGTTGGCTCAAACATCTCGCCGCCTCGCCCAAGCCCCAGCGGCTGGCCGTTCGCCGGCCGATGGTGCGGATCGTCAAGGCGCGTTTCGACGCGGCGGTGACGAATGAGGAGAACCGGCGGCACTGGGCGAATGCCGATGGCCTGTCGGCCAACGCGGCGATGAGCCCCCAGGTCCGGCGGATCCTCCGCAATCGGGCGCGCT
Source organism: Phycisphaeraceae bacterium (assembly GCA_020850375.1). Next base: position 4,469 of record JADZET010000278.1, read on the forward strand.
ACGAGGTGGCCAACAATAGTTATGCGAGGGGGATCGTACTGACGCTGGCCAATGACAGCGTCGGCACGGGGCCGAGCCTGCAGATGCTCACGGACACGCCCGAGACGAACCGGCGCGTCGAGGAGGCCTTTGGCGCATGGGCGGAGGCGGCGAACCTGGCTGAGAAGCTCCGCACCATGCGGATGGCTCGGGCGGATAGCGGTGAGGCGTTTACCTTGCTGACGAGCAATCCGGCCATTGACCACCCGGTGCAACTCGATCTGCGGTTGGTTGAAGCGGATCAGATCGCCACACCGGTGTGGGGAATGGGTCGAGGATCCGATGACACGACGGATGGCATCGCCTTTGACCGCTTCGGCAATCCCGTCGAGTACCACATGCTCCGGCGGCATCCCGGCGACGTGACCTATGCCCGCGGGCTGGACGACTTTGAGCGGGTGCCAGCCAGCGCGATGGTCCACTACTTCCGTATGGATCGGCCCGGGCAGGTGCGAGGGATTCCCGACATCACTCCAGCGTTGCCCCTCTTCGCTCAGTTGCGGCGGTACACGTTGGCGGTGATCGCGGCGGCGGAGACGGCGGCGGATTTTGCCGCGGTGCTCTACACCGACGCCCCGGCCAACGGGGAGGCGGAGAGTGTTGAGCCCATGGACATCGTCGAGCTCGAGCGGCGGATGGCCACTGTGCTGCCGGGGGGCTGGAAGCTCGGACAGATCACGGCTGAGCAGCCGGCGACGACCTATGGCGAGTTCAAGAAGGAGATCCTCAACGAGATCGCCCGCTGCCTGAACATGCCCTTTAACATCGCGGCGGGCAATTCCTCGGGCTACAACTACGCCTCGGGCCGGCTCGATCACCAGACCTACTACAAGAGCATCCGCGTTGACCAGTCGCACCTTGAGGCGATGGTCCTCGACCGCGTCCTGGCCGCGTGGTTCAGCGAGGCGGTCTTGATCGACGGATTGCTCCCGGACGCACTTCGCGCGGAATCCCGCTTCCGGGGGCATCAGTGGATGTGGGATGGGCAGGAACACGTCGACCCCGCCAAGGAAGCCAACGCCCAGGCGACGCGATTGACCAGTTACACGACCACCTTGGCCACTGAATACGCCAAGCAGGGCAAGGACTGGGAGACGGAACTCCGCCAGCGGGCCCGGGAACTCAAGCTCATGAAGGAGCTCGGCCTGACGGCGGAGCAGGCGATGCCTACGCCCGCGAACCCTGAACCCCAAGACGAGGAAGAGACCGATGACACGCCCCCCCGGAAGCATGCTCGCAAAGCCGCCTGAGGCCCCGCAGCCCGACCAGGACATGGTGAGCCTCACCGCCGCGATGCAGATTGACGCCCAGGCGTCGGCGGCGGGTGAGGGCGCCACGCCGGTCCTGCCGCGTTTCAGCATGGTCGCTTACACGGGTGGAGCCATGCGACTGGCGGGATGGAAGTTCCCCGTCGTCGTCGACCTGGCGGGGATGAACATCCCCTCGCAGCTTCGGCCCATCCGTGTGGGACACAACACCGACCAGCGTGTGGGCCATACGACAGCCATTCGGATCGAGAACGGTCAGTTGGTGGCCGGTGGCGTGGTGTCTTGCACCGGCAGGACGGCTCAAGAGGTCGTCGCCGACGCGCGCAACGGCTTCCCCTGGCAGGCGAGTATCGGCGCGGCGGTCGAGGAGTTTGAGTTCACCCCGGAAGGCCGCACGGTCGTCGTCAACGGCCGAGAGATTGCCGGCCCGGTCAACGTCGTGCGGCGGTCGACCCTGGGCGAGATCAGCTTTGTGGACCTGGGCGCCGACGGCAACACGTCGGCCCGTGTGGCCGCTTCGGCCAAGAAGGAGAGCAAATACATGGACGGTCAGGACCCCCGAAAGCAAGACCCCCGGAAGCAGAACGAACAGGACCAGCCGAACCAGGACACCCCCCAGGTCGAGGCGAAGGCGCAGGAGGTCACGGCCACCGCGACGGCGGAAGCCGTGCCCGATCCCGTGGCGGAGATGCGGACCAAGCTCGCCGCCGAGACGCAGCGCATCGCTGGCATCCGTGAACTGTGCGGCGGCAAACTTCCGGGGGTAGAGGCCAAGGCCATCGCTGAGGGCTGGGACCTGACCAAGACCGAGCTCGAGGTCCTGCGTGCCTCCCGGCCCAAGGCACCGATGGGGTATGTGGTCACCTCCCCGACCATCACGGGGGCGGTGCTCCAGGCCGCCTGCTTGCTGTCGGCCAAGATCCACAAGCCCGAGGCCCACTGCGACGAGCAGGCCCTGGACGTAGCGTCGAAGCGCTTCCGCAGCGGAATCAGCCTGCAGGAGCTCTTCCTCGAAGCCGCCATTGCCAACGGCTACGTGGGCCACAGCTTCCGCTCCGACGCCCGGCGAATCATGGAGTACGCCTTCTCGAGTCAGCACCCGGCGATGGCGCCCATTCAGGCCGCTCTCTCCAACATCGACATCGGCGGGATCCTCTCGAGCGTGGCTAACAAGTTCCTGCTCGAGGGCTTCTTCAGCGTCGAGCGGACCTGGCGGAACATCTGTGCGGTGCGCAGCGTCGGCGACTTTAAGACCGTGACGAGTTACCGCCTGATCGGCACGGACCAGTACGAGCAGGTCGCCCCCGGCGGTGAGCTCAAGCACGGCACGCTGGGCCAGGAGACGTACTCGAACAAGGCGGACACCTACGGCCTGCTGCTGGGCATCGACCGCCGGGACATCATCAACGACGACCTCGGGGCCATCTCGACGGTCCCCCG
>JADZET010000279.1 GCA_020850375.1 Phycisphaeraceae bacterium
CTCTTCCGGGGGTTCGGCCCGGGGATCATGACGCTGGCGTGGGCGAACATGCTTATCCTCGCGGGCGTGACGGCGGTGCTCTACTGGCTGCTGGACCGGGCCTGGGGCTGGGTCGGCGCGTTGGTGGGCTGCCTGCTGCTCCTGACGGTGTTCGGCTTCGGGCAGCTCGTGGGGGTCGGGAACTACAACTTCATCGCGCCCTACTCGCACGAGTTGACGCACGGCCTGGCACTGGCGCTGGCGGCGATGGCGATGGCGTGGCGGGCGATCGAGAAACCCTCGCTGGCGTGGGCCGGACTGGCGGGCATCGCGGCGGGGTTGTGCTTCCTGACCAAGCCCGAGCCCATGGCGGCGCTGGCGATGGGGATGGTCGCCATGCTGCTGGGCGCGGGCCTGACGCGCCGCGGGGGCTGGGGAACGGCGGGGGCGGCCACCGCCCTGATGGCCGCGACGACGGTGTTGGTCATCGTCGCGGCGTGGAGCCTGCTGGCGAGGACGATGACGCCGGGCGACGCGTGGCATGCCGTGCTCGGGGCGTGGACGAGCGTGCTCAATCCTGACCTGCAGCAGCTGCCCTTTTACCGACAGGGCATGGGCACGTTGGAGACCGCCAAGAGCCTGCGGGCGCTGAGCGCCATGGGCTCATGGTGGGCGCTGGGGTTCGCCGGGGCGGCGTTGGCGGCGTGGACGATGGCGTGCGGCAAGCGGCTGAATCTGCTGCTGGGCTGCCTGGCGTTCTGGTACGCCCTGGTCACGCTTGTGATCTTCCGTGACGACGTGGAGTGGCTGACCGTGATGCGGCCGCTGCCGATGGCGCTGGTGGTAGCGATCGCGGCGATTGCCGTGGCCCGCTGGCGGCGGGGCGAGCGCGTGGAGCAGGTCACATCAGAAGCCGAGCATGACGCGACAGCGCTTCGGCTTGGCCTGTGTGTGTTCTCGCTGGCGATGCTGGGCAAGATGATCCTCAACACCCGCGTGTACCACTACGGCTTCGCCCTGGCGATGCCCGGGACGGTGGTGCTGGCGGCGATGCTGACCGGGGGACTGCCGCGCTGGTTCGAATCGCGCGGCCGGGCCGGGGCGATGATGCGCGGGGCGGTGATCGCCCTGGTCGTCGTCTTTGCCGGCATGCACCTGACGCAAACGCATGCCTACATCAAGCGCAAGACCATCACCCTCGGCCAGGGGCGCGACATGATCTATGCCGACGCCCGGACCGAGGTGATCAAGCCGCTGCTGGAAGAACTGGCCACGAACGTCAGGCCCGACCAGACCATCGCCGTCATGCCCGAGGGCGTGATGCTCAACTACCTCGCCCGGCGGATCAACCCCACGCCCTACATCAGCTTCATGCCGCCGGAGGTCATCCTCTTCGGCGAGGACGACATGATCATGGCGTTGCACGAGACGCCGCCGGACTATCTCCTGATCACGCACAAGCCGACGGCCGAGTACGGCCTGCCCTACTTCGGCCGGGACTACGCCATGAAGCTGGGCCTGTGGATCAACGAGAATTACGAGCGCGCGGCCCGTTACGGCGACCCGCCGCTGATGCGGGGATCGACGTTCGGCATCGACGTGTACCGACTCAAGCGTCCCCCCGGAAGTTTTCGGATTCAGGACGCCCCGGCGAGGTGAGTGGCGTCGGCCTCACGGCGCGACGGAGGACGCGGAGGCGACGATCGCCCGCGGTTGCGGCGTCATGAGCGTGGCGTAATCGCGCGTGAGGTTGATGCCGCCACCCAGGCCCGTCCAGATCAACGCCACGACGCACAGGGTGAGCACCGCGCCGGCGACCAGAACACCCGACGCCGAGAGGCCGCGTTCGTTGATCGCGGGCTTCTCCGTCGCGGGCAGGAAGATCATGTAATAGACGGGCTTGAGGTAGAAGTAGAGGCTCAGCAGCGTGTTGATCAGCAGGATGGCGATCAGGCCGAAGCCGCAGACGCCGAGCTTGGTCATGGCCACGGCGATCTGGATCTTGGCCATGAAGCCCCCGAGCGCCGGCAGGCCGAAGAGGCTCAGGAGAAACACGCTCATCACCACCGCCAGGGTCGGCTGACGCGAGATCAACCCCGCGTAGGCGGGCAGGTCCGTCCGCCCGGCGGGCCGCTCGACCAGGGCCGCGACGGTGAAGGCGCCGAGGTTCATGAACAGGTACACGGTCAGGTAGAACAGCACGGCCCCGACGACCTGTCCGCGATCGATCACCGACCCCGCCACAGCCAACAGGCTCGCGGCCATGATGATGTAGCCGGCGTGGGCGATGGAGGAGTAGGCGAGCAGGCGTTTGATGTTGCTCTGCCGCAGGGCCAGGAGGTTGCCCCAGGTGGCCGTGACCGCGCCCAGGAGGGCGACGCCGATGGCCAGGCCGTGCGGCGAAGCGTCGTGCGGGGCGAGGATGCCGAAGGTGTAGAGCACGCGGACCAGCAGCACCACCGCCGCGCCCTTGGAGGCGACGGAGAGGAACGTGGTGACGGCGGTCGGCGCGGCCTGGAAGACGTCCGGGCACCAGAAGTGCATCGGCACAGCCGAGAGCTTAAAGGCGATCCCCGCCAG
>JADZET010000280.1 GCA_020850375.1 Phycisphaeraceae bacterium
CACTCGGCGAAGGCGGCGCAGTCGTTGATGATGCTGTCGTTCGGCGGCAGGGCGATGCCGTGGTCGCACCAGATGCGGTACTTGATCTCGTGCAGCCGGCCCCAGACGCTGCCGTGGTGCAGCAGGACGACGTGCGGCCGACCCGTCACCAGCCAGCGCCCGAACTCGGCGTGGATGCCGGCGTTGCGCAGCTCCTTGACCGCCTGGCCGAACGGCCCGACCAGCGGGGCGGGCTCGAACTCGATCGCCGCGGCGTGGCCCTGGTAGGGGCCAATCAGGCAGTACCGGTTGCCCCAGCGGTTGACCATGCTCGGGGCCTTGGAGCGCAGGACCTGGTAGATCCCGCCGAGCTGGTTACACACCTCCCAGGAGACTTCGACCAACAAGGGCTCGGCCCGCCGGTTGGAGCTGCCGCTGGCGGGAATGCCCGTCATGGCTGTCTCGACCAACTCGGACGTGTCCTGCGGAGATTCAGGCGCGTGCGTGCGTCGCGTCTTGTTGTCGGCAGGAGAGCCCTGCGTCCCACGATCAGATGCCGCCATGACCGTCACGACCTTGCTATGGTGTGATCCCCGTCCCCGATCCAACCCATCGGAACCGACACAATTGTACGTGAGGTTCCACGGTTGTGCATCGGGGGTTCGATCATCGCTCCAGGCGTCGAAATCTCCACAGGCCGTGACTCCGTCCCGGCCGGCAAGGCATCGGACCCAGGCCCCTGCCTTCCGCACATCCGGGGTGGCGGTGGGGGGGGGGACGCGTTCGGCCGATCATCCGCCCCGGATGCATGGACCTGCGATCCGCGACGGCCCGCACCTCGTGTTCAGACGCTCGCCTGATTCACCGCAGATCGTAGCGCGGCGGTCGTCTACATTGAATCTTCTCCAAGGTTGGGACAGGTCAGAGGACCGGCGACGAGACGTGGGCGTGCGGGTCTGAATCCGTTCTCACGCAAGCCAGGGGCGGTTCAGATGAGCGAGATCGGGCATTGGCGTATCATGGAGCGGTCGATCTGACCGACTGTCGGCGATCACAGGGGATGTTTGGTCCACCTCGCCACGACCCTGAACGATCCGCAACAACGAGAGGTTCGCATGGCATTTCACATTCCCCGCCCCAAGCCTTGGTGGACGCCCCGTTACGTCGTCAACAGGGTCCGCTGGATGTTCTGGCAGAAACGTCATCCGGACAAGCCTTGGCTGACGCCGGCTTACGTGCGGTTCATCGAGCAGTGGCTCAGCCCGCGCGACGTGCTCGTCGAGTTCGGCTCCGGGCGGAGCACGGCCTGGTTTGCCGAACATGTCGGGCAGGTCATCAGCGTCGAGCACAACCCGCAGTGGCACCAGATCGTTCAGGGCCGCATCACCCAGCAGGGTCTGCGGAACATCCGTTACTTCCTCAGCGAGCCGGCGCCAGGGCCCTACGTCGGCGCCGCCGACGCGGCGCTGGACGGCAAGGCCAACGCCATCCTGATCGACGGCGTTTGCCGCGACGCCTGCGCGATCTGGGCCCTCAAACGGATTACCCCCGGCGGGCTGATCATGATCGACAACGCCGAACGCTATCTGCCCAATCCGGCCGGTTCGTCGGTGATTCAGGGGCTCAGGCCCGACGCTCCGCCCGCCACGGCCGACTGGCAGGCCTTCGCCGAGGCGACCCGCTCTTGGCGGAAGGTGTGGTTCGGCAACGGCGTCACGGAAACGCTGATCTGTTTCGCCCCAGCCTGAGCCAGGCTGAATCTATATGGGCAGCCTCTGAGCCGAAACGCCCGATATTATCGGACCTAGCCACACGGGTATCGGTATCGGCGGCAGCTTCTCGCCCAGCGGCAACTTGTGCGGGCGCTCGATGAGACCGATTGGACATGCAACGTGCCTGGACCGCCGGGCCGAGTTCGTCCGGACCGACCCCGGCTAATTCTCCGCCTTCCATTTGATGTTGCACCCGGCCGACGGCCGCTGCTCGGTCGGCGCCGGCTTGCCCGCCAGCACGGCGTCGAGGGCGGCGCGAAGGTCCCTGCCCGTCACCGGCCGGCCGCTGTTCGGACGCGAGTCGTCGAGCTGTCCGCGATAGACCAGCTTCTTCGCGGCGTCGAACACGAAAAAGTCCGGCGTGCAGGCGGCGGCGTAGGCCCGGGCCACCTCCTGCGACTCATCGTAGAGGTAGGAGAAGGGGTACCCCTGGGCCTGCTTCTCTTTCTTCATGTTCGCCGGGCTGTCGTCGGGGTACTTCCCGGGGTCATTGGCGTTGATCGCCAGCACCGCCACGCCGCGCGGCATGTAATCCCGGCCTAGACGAGCCAACTCCGCCGCCACGTGCTTGACGTAGGGGCAGTGGTTGCAGATGAACATAATGAGATACGCCTTCGAGCCGGCATGGTCCGCCAGTGACACCATCCCGCCCTCGGTGTCAGGCAGCGAGAAATCCGGGGCGATCGTCCCCAAAGGCAGCATCGTCGAAGCGGTCAAGGCCATCGGTCGCCTCCTTCTCTCATGCGGTTATGATGGGAGCATAAGCGTCTTGTCCGTTGAGTTCCAGGTTTCAGGAGGTCTTTCGCCATGCAGTACGTCAACCTCGGCCGCTGCGGCGTCAAGGTCAGTCGGCTCTGTCTGGGAACGATGAATTTCGGCCCCCAGCAGACGGAGGAAGAAAGCCACAAGCTCATGTCGGCCGCCATCCATGAGCTGGGCATCAACTTCTTCGACACGGCTGACGTCTACGGCGCCGTCGCCACCGGGGGCCGGGAGCCCCGCAAGGGCTGGACGGAGGAGATCCTCGGCCGGTGGTTCAAGAGCGGGTCCGCCCCCCGCGACCGGATCGTCCTGGCCACCAAGTGCTACATCGACATGGGCCCGGGCCCCAACGACCGAGGTTTGTCGGCCTACCACATCGCCCGCGCCTGCGACGCGAGCCTGCGGAGGATGCAGGTCGACCACATCGATCTCTACCAGATGCACCACGTCGACCGGGCCGTGCCGTGGGAGGAGATCTGGCAGGCCATGGAGCAGCTCGTCCGCCAGGGCAAGATCACCTACGTCGGCTCGTCCAACTTCGCCGGCTGGGACATCGCCACTGCCTGCCAGACGGCCAAGGCCCGCAACTTTCTGGGCCTGGTCAGCGAGCAGAGCGTCTACAATCTCGCGAACCGCACCGTCGAGCTCGAGGTTCTGCCCGCCTGCAAGCACTACGGCCTGGGCGTGATCGCCTGGAGCCCGCTGGCGGGCGGGCTTCTCGGCGGCGTGCTCGAGCAGGAACGCGTCGGGCGGCGCAAGGGCGGGAACGTCGAGAAGCAGATCGAGCAGCGCCGCCC
>JADZET010000281.1 GCA_020850375.1 Phycisphaeraceae bacterium
CCGGGTGAAGGTCTCCTCGAAGGCGGCGGCGAAGCGGTCGGCGCACTGCTGGGGCGTCAGGCCCAGGGCGGCGGCGGCCTCGGCGACCTTGGCGGCGTGCTCGTCGACGCCGGTCAGGAAGAAGGTCTCGGCTCCGAGCAGGCGGTGATAGCGCGCCGCGACGTCGGCGAGCGTCGTGGTGTAGACGTGGCCGATGTGCGGCCGATCGTTGACGTAGTAGATCGGCGTGGTGACGTAGAAGCGGGCTGGCGAGGAAGTTGGGGCAGCGGGAGAATTCATAGACGGAGGATTGTAAAGGGGCGTGGCGGGACTGCCAAAGGCCTCGCTGCGCCGGGGACGCGGGTTTTCCAGGTCTCGGCGTGAATGAGCCGCGGACTGCGGCACGATACACTATCCCTTTCCATGCCCGCCAAGAGCATCATCCGCGACATCGCTTACACCGTGGCCGTCACCGTGGCCAGCCCCATCTGGGGGTACAAGTGGCTGAGCACGGGCAAGTGGCGGACGGACTGGAAGGCCCGGTTGGGGCATTGCCCGCTGACGCCGCTTCCGGGGGCGGATGGGCTGAGCAAACCTAAGACGCTGCTGATCCACGCCGTGAGCGTCGGCGAGATCGACGCCATCCGTCAGCTTGTGCAGACCCTGGGCAAGCTCGCGGGGCCGGCGTTGCGGGTGGTGGTGTCCACGACGACCGACACGGGCACGGCCCGGGCGCGGACGCTGTATGAGCCGGACTTCGCGGTGGTGCGGTACCCGTTCGACTTCTCGCGGTCGGTCCATCGCTTCCTCGACGCCGTCCGGCCGGACCTGGTGGCGCTCGTGGAACTGGAGGTCTGGCCGAACTTCGTCGATGAGTGCACGCGGCGCGGCATCCCGGTGGCGGTGATCAATGGGCGGTTGTCGGCGCGGAGTTTCAAGGCATATCGGCGGGTGCGGCCGCTGGTGGCGCCGATGTTCCGGCAGCTCGCCCGCGTCGGGGCTCAGAGCCGGGAGATCGCCGATCGCTTCATCGCCGTGGGCGCGCCGGCCGAGCGCGTGAGCGTGACGGACACGATGAAGTGGGACACGGCCGAGATCCTTGATACCGTTCCGGGAAGCGATGAGCTGGCGGCGGCGATGGGGATCGACACATCTAAGCCATTGATCGTCGCGGGGTCGACGGGGCCGGGCGAGGAGGAGATGCTGATCCGCACCTGTCCGCAGGACGTCCAACTCCTGCTCGTGCCGCGCAAGCCCGAACGGTTCGACGAGGTGGCCAGGCTGGCTGACACGTTCGAGCCGCAGCGGCCGATCGTTCGGCGGACGCGGTATCGCGACGGCGCCAAGCGACCGCTGAGCGACCAGCGGCTCTTCCTGCTCGACACGATCGGTGAGCTGCGCAAGGCGTACGCTCTGGCGGATGTCGTCCTGGTGGGGCGCAGCTTCCTGGGTCTGTACGGGTCGAACATGCTCGAACCGATCGGCTTAGGCAAGCCGACGATCATCGGCACGCATCACAGCGACTTCGCCGACGTGATGAGGGCGCTCATCGACGGCCAGGGGATCCTGGTGACCGACGACCCCGGACCGGCCGCGGCAGGGTTGCTGGCGGACAAGGTCAAGGCGGCCGAATTGGCCCGGCGCGGCCGGGAGGTGATCCTGGCACGCAAGGGCGCCACCCTCCGCCACGCCCATCTGTTGCTGGAGCTGCTGGGCCTGCCCAAATCCCCGTAATCGACGGCCCCCTCGACAATCGGGTGAAAAACGCGAAAATTCCATTCCCATGCCCTCCACCGCCATCCGCCAGAACGTTCTGTCCAACGCCCGCAGCGTGGTGATCAAGCTCGGAACGCAACTGTTGCGCGGCTCCAAGGCCGACGACAACGGCGGGCTGGACCAGCCCTACATCAAGGACGTGGCTCGGCAGGTGGTGGCGTTGCGGGAGCGCGGGGTCGAGGTAACGCTCGTCTCGAGCGGCGCGATCGGGGCGGGTTGCGCCCAGCTGGGCCTGAAGAAGCGGCCCACCGACGTGGCGGCGCTGCAGGCCGTGGCGGCTGTCGGGCAAAGGCAGCTCATGACGCGCTTCCATGACGCGTTTGCCGAACACAAGCTGTCGGTGGCGCAGCTCCTCTTGACGCGCGACGACTTCGACCACCGCCAGCGGTTCCTGAACATCCGCAACTGCATCGCTCAGCTGCACGCCATGGGGTGCGTGCCGATCGTCAACGAGAACGACACGGTGGCTGTGGAGGAGATCCGCTTCGGCGACAACGACCAGCTCTCGGCCCTGCTGACCACGGCGGTGGGGGCGAGGGTGCTGCTGCTGCTGAGCGTGGTCGACGGGCTGCTCGACGGCGAGGGCAAACCGATCGACCTGGTGTCGGACGTGGCGGCGGTGATGGGGCTGGCGCGAGAGGACAAGACCTCGTTCGGCTCGGGCGGGATGGGCAGCAAGCTCACAGCTGCCCAACTCGTGACCGAGGCGGGGGAGATGGTGGTGATCGCCAACGGGCGCACGCCGGACGTGTGCCTGCGGCTGCTGGCCGGCGAACGGATCGGGACGCTGTTCGTGCCCCGCCCCAGCGCCCGGCGGCTCGACAGCCGGCGGCGGTGGATCGGCCTGGCCAAGCGGCCCGCGGGGTCGATCACGATCGACGACGGTGCGGCGGCGGCGCTGACGCAGCGGGGCAAGAGCCTGCTGGCCTCGGGGGTGACCGGCTGCACGGGCGATTTCGAGAAGGGCCAGGTCGTCAGCGTCCGCGACGGCGGGGGCGCCGAGGTGGCCCGGGGGCTGACGAACTACGGCCAGGACGAGCTCAAGCTGATCATGGGTCGTAAGAGCAGCCAGTTTGAGAAGATCCTCGGCCACCCCGCCTACGCCGAGGTGGTGCACCGGGACAATCTGGTGCTGACGCCCACGTCCAGATAACCGGTAGGTCCCACTCTCATTTCTTAATGTGACGCACTGGACCTCAACAGCACAAGCTCTGTCAGGGCAGTGTGTTATTCATTAATGGGGCGGCCTCCTGATCACGAGACGATCGTCTTTTTATTGCCATGCGTGAATTGCCTATTCGCTACAGCCGATACAGGTGATACGCGCAGGCAATACCCGGGGCCCTAGTGTCGAGGCAGCACCATGCAAAAGTCCAGGCAACTCAACGATCACTCGGGGGAGACGCCCGTGCCGTCGCTCACGCAGGCAACGGCCGCGTCGCAGGGCCTCAGCCGCCGTGAGGAGGCCGGGGCGCTGCTCGCCCAGGCCAAGCTGGCGCTGGAGGTCGGCCTGCTGCGCGACTCAAACGAACTGATCCGCAAGGCTTTGGTCATCCAGCCCGACCACCTCGAGGCCCGGCTGCTGCGGGCCCGCATCAGCCTGCTGACCGACCGTCAGCGTCCGACGTTCTGGGCCAACAGCGGGGCAAGCGGCCAGGACTGGGAGAAGCAGCAACTGCTGCGCGAGATCCAATCCCGCGCGCGGTCGCTGTGCGAATCGCACCAGCACCCACTGGCCGTCGCCATGCTCGAGCGGGCCTGCCAGATCGACCCGCGCCAGAGGCAGCTGCGGCAGCTGGCGGCGGTGATCTGCATGATCGACGGGCAGCGTGGCAAGGCGATGGGGCACTTGGCGGTGCTGCTGGAGCTGGACCCGGCCAACAAGTCGGCCCGGCGGATCTACGCCCGCATGCTGGCCCTGCGTGACCCGCTGGCGGCGGTGGACCTGATCCTGGCCGAACCGCAGCACGCCCAGGCGCCCGAGCTGCAATTCTGGGCCGCGCGACTGCTGGCCCAGCAGGGCTACCACGAGCGGGCGAGGAATCTGCTGACCCGGCTCGAACGCCAGCCGCTGACCAAGCCGGCCGCGGTGGTCAAGCCCCGCGCCGCCAAGCCGACGACGCGCATCGTCGCCAAGGCCATCGCCAAGCCCGCCGCTAAGACTTCGGTCAAATCCGTCGCCAAATCCAAGGGCCGCAAGACCACCAAGCCCAAGCACGCCACGGCCAGCCGACGGTCGGACTGAGACGGCCGCGTCTCGCCCGGCCGCGTCACCACACCTGGACACGCCACGACCTTACACGCGTGGCGTGCTCGTCCTGCCAATCGAAGAACCATTCGAACTGTTCGCTCGAGCAGTATTCCTGGGCCATCCGCCGGGCAACGTCACCCTCACGCCCCCGAACGAGGCCGAAGAAGCTCTCGGCCATGCCGCGGCGGTCCAGCACGCTTACGCCCAGCCCGCCACGATCACGTCGGCAGCGAACCTCACAGCCGTTGCGCTGAATCACGCGAATCACGTCGTGAATGATGCGTCGCGTCATCGGATCCTCCCTGACCATCGCGAGTAGGCCCGGGCAACCGGCCGGGGTCCATCCCGGCCTAGGCCGCCCGGACAATTAGCCCGCCGCCGTGCGAGACCGTCACGCAAGTACTGGATCTGATCGTGACAGTCCCGGACGTCCATGTCTGCTAGGGAAGCACGTCGTGGAAGGGCTGGCCCTCGGTCAGGGTCAGCGGGGCAGCTACTAAGGGGTTCGCGTGGATCTGCCGCGCAGCAGGCCGGCGATCAGCGAGAGCACGAACAGCACCAGGAAGACAAAGAATAGGATCTGGGCAATGGCCGCCGCGTCGGAGGCAATGCCCCCGAAGCCGAGCACGGCAGCGACCAACGCCACGATAAAGAACACTAGCGCCCAGTACAGCATGAGGGGCCTCCTTTCTGCACGATGCCGCCATCCCAGGGAAGATTCATCGGCCATGGACGGTTCGTCGCCATGAGACGACCGTGATGGATCCTTCCCCCGACGTGTGGATGGCGGCTGAACCCTAGGTGAAAGGCTCTTCATCCGGCCCGAGCCTTTGGCATCGTGCCCCACACGAAGGGACAAAAAAGCGCCGGCGAAGCGAGGCCTTCGTCGGCGCTATGGGACGCCTCCGTCCCGGCGACCGGCCGGGGGGAGGATTATTCCATCCGGCTATTCATACCGGCTAAGGTCGTCGCCCTTCACACCGCTGAAACGCAGCTCCTGATTCCCGCTGCGGATCAGCCATGCCATGTAAATCGCCTCGCCATTGCGGGAGGTCTTGATGGCATCGACCACGACAGGGTCGCCGCGTTCAAAGTCCATGGTCCGGCTCTGGCTTGGGCTCGGGTCGATCTCGACGGTGCGCTCTTGGCCGTCCTGGGACCGGATGGTCAGCAGGGAGACCTGGCCTTGACGGTCCTGATCGTCGGCGGTCTGGGCGGCGCCGGCGTTCTTCTCGAACCGGACAACCTGACCGCTCAGATGGACGTGCTCGTCCTTCATGGCCACCGGTTGCTGGAGGCCGCGGCTGGCGTCGGCCTGACGCCGGCCGCCCTCCGCACGCACGCCACGGGCCTGGAAATCTTCCTCGCCGACGCCGAATCCCTTGTAGATCTCCTTGCGGAAGGACTTGTCGGACAACCGGTCCAGATCCTCCGGCACGGTCGCGGCTGTCGAGAGCGCGTCGCTCGGACCGCTCAGGTGGATCTTCTGATCAGCCCCCAGGCTCACGGCCGCATATGGCACAAGACGGTTGGCGTCATCCTTCGTCACCGAGTCCGCGGGGTCCACGATGAGGAAGGCTGTCTTGCCCGAGTCGAGCTCGACGACCAGGTCCTCGACCTCACCGATGTCCTGATCGCCGGTCCGGGCCCGGAGGTCGGAATCATCAATCTGACTGAGCAGGCAGAGGTGGGTGCTGACCTTCTCGGGAGCATCGGCGGTGTTGACGTGCTCGGGGGAGCCCTGCGAGGCTTGATCGCCCGACTTGGCGGGCGCCGTCATGTCCTGACGCGGTTCGGCCGCGGCCTGGCTCTGGCGCGCGGCCTGGGCGGCCTCACTGGCGCGGCCCTCGCGGCGTTCGCCGACGGGGGTGGTGTCGCGTGGGCCACTGCTCTCCAAGCTACCCAGACGCCATGACGGAGCGTCGTCGGCCAGGTCATCCGACGTCCAGTCCGCGGAGATCTGCTGGTAGTACTGGTTCATCTGCTGACGCCAGGTCGTGTACTGCAGCTCGGAGAATTTCTGGGCGTCAAAGTCCGGCGCCTGTTCGATCTGCTGCGAGGTCATGTTGAGCCGGAGGCGGGGATTGCCGTTCTCATCGGGGCCGAGTGTCTCAAAGGCCCGGAAGGGCACGGCGGTCTGTTTGGCGCCGACACCCAGCACGCCGCCGCTGCGCAGCACCAGGTACCGGATGTCGCCCGAGTGGCGACGGATGATCACGTCCGAGATAACGCCAAGATCCTCGTTGCTCTTGGCCGATTGCACGTGGACGTCATCGATGTCGCTGTAGCAAACGAACGCGAGGGGTTGTTCGGCCCACGGGTTCATGCCCTGCGTTTGATCCCTTGGGGTCATGTCCCCGGGGCTCGTGGCGTGCTGAGCTTCCATGCCGCCCGACGCGGCGTTGGGGGTCTCGGCCGCGGTTCGGTCCGCCGGCTCGGCCAGAGCGACGCCACTGACAAACAACGCCGCGATGCCTAACCGGCCCATCAGACGTTTTCGCATCGTGCTCATGGTGGTACTCCTGATCGTGCAGGGCGGCTGGCTGGACGCCGAACCCTGGGCCGCCCACCTGCCGGTTCGGCTTGACTGTGTGATCGTCCCATCGCCTAGATGAGCGGCCGCTGATGAATCGCTGAAAACAGCTTCATCTCATCGCGGGCACGCCGGCCCTGGCGTTTTTTCATTTCACCGGCAGTGATCTGGTGTGTTCACCGAGTGATGTGAGCGTGAAAACCCTGTCATGAAGATCCTGTTTCCCCCGATGCCGGAGCGTTCGCCGCCCGGAATAATCATTAACAAAACGTCAAGCTGGGGGCGTCATCATGAGAGTGCTGATTATTGAGGACAACCCGAAGATCGCCGCGGCCATCACCCACGGCCTGCGTGAGCAGGGCATGGCCGCCGATACCTGTGCCAAGGGCTTCGAGGGCGAGGAATTGGCCGCTTCGAACCCCTACGACGCGATCATCCTGGACCTGATGCTGCCCGATCGCGACGGCGTGGAGGTCTGCAAGAACCTGCGCCGGCGCAAGATCGCCACGCCGCTGCTGATGCTCACGGCCCTCGCGACCACGCAGGACAAGGTCAACGGGCTCGAGGCCGGGGCCGACGACTACATGAGCAAACCTTTTGAGTTCGACGAGCTTGTCGCCCGCCTGCGGACCATGGCCCGACGCGGGCAGGCGAGTGAGGGACGCAATCTCAGGTTCCATGACCTCGAGCTCGACCTGGACCGACGCGTCGCGATCAGAGAGAACCGACGGATCAGGCTCTCGAACAAGGAGTTCAGCCTCCTCTACCACTTCCTGCAGCACCCCGAGCGTGTTCTGAGCCGGACCCAGATCATTGGGAAGGTGTGGGACATGAACTACGAGCCCGAGAGCAACGTCGTGGACGTCTATGTCTCGGCCCTGCGCAAGAAGATCGACCGGGACTTCTCCGTGCCGCTGCTGCAGACGGTGATCGGCGGCGGATACCGTCTGGGCCTGCCGGATGAAGTGGCGGCATCGAGTCAGGCGGACACGTCAACGGCATGAATCGCTCAAGTATCCAGGCCGCCGATCTCGAAGGTCAGCTCCGTCCGGAGCTTGGGGCGAGCGAGTTTGAAGACGATGCGGTTGAGGACCCGGCCCCAGCGGTCCTCGTGGATGTACTGGTGCATCGGCTGCACGACGAACCGGCCCGCGGCGCCGGGCGCGACGGTCATCCGGATGCTCTTCCTGCCCCGGCCGATCCGCACGGCCCGGCCGGAGCGGGCGACGGTCACGGGCTGGAAGGTGACGAAGGCGTCTTCGATCGATCTCGGCTGGCGCGTGAACTCGAAGGTGTCCGTCAGGCGCAGCACGCCCTGGGGCGACAGGACGAACTTCCGCTCGAGCAGCTTGAGCGTCCGGTCGGCGTAGGCGTGCGTCATGTCGATGACGGCCGTGCGGTCGCCGCCACTGTTGAGGCCCTGGGTGGTCAGCGTGCCGCGGTACCGTGCGCCGGCCGGCTGCTCGCGGCCGTTGATCCGGGGGACGGAGTGGCCCAGCGAGCGGCAGTAGAGGATCTCGTACCGCTTGGGGCCCCAGGTCTTGGAGGTGTACCAGTGCACGCCGGGGTCGGTCAGGTAATTCTCGCCATCGCGGACGAACATGAAGCTGCCGACATCGTTGTCGTTGTGGGGCATGTCGTTGTGCCCGGCGATGGCGGTGACCACGGTGGCGACCTTGCTCTCGGTGGCGCGCATGGTCACCAGGCCCAGGTCGGGCAGGAGGTAGTCCGTGCGGTCGAAGCCTGGCAGGGCCTTCTGGCCGCGCCACAGGGCCAGGCCGCGCCAGTCGCAGACCTTGACGGTGCGGTCGGGATTCGTCTCTCCCATCCAGTAGGCCTGGGGCAGATCGATGAAGTGGTTGATCTTGAGCGAGATCTTGGGCTCGAACCAGCGATCGACCGCCCCGCTGAACATGGCCGGGTGCGGGCCGTGGGTGTGCAGGGCCGGGCCGGCGCGGCAGATGGTCTGGACCTTGGGGTCGTCGACGAGGTTGAGCTTGCCGCCGGTGCGGTGATGCAGGCAGAGGGCGGCGTCGAGGAAGCACTCGGCGAACCCCTCCTCCCAGTGGCTGGCCCCCTCGAGGCATCCGCCGTCGGGCGTGTATCCGTTGAAGGCGTACTGAAGGTTGACAAGCATCGGGTGCAAGTAGCCGGCCAACACGTAGGCGTCCTCGATCAGGTTCAGGGCGATGACCACGAGGCTGCCGTTGCACATCAGGTTGCCCAGGCCCTCCTCGGTCTGCCAACGCGGCGGGCGCATGGGGTCGGCCGCGGCCAGCAGCACCCGCTGCATCAGCGTCGCGCGCAGCCGATCCGTCCCGTCCTGTTCCAGTTGGTCCTTGAGGACGACCAGGATGTCCGCCAGCACGTCGCCTCGCCAGGTCACGAACATGTCCACCGGGTTGATCGATCGCTCGTGCGGGGCCTGCGTCCACGTCCAGGTGTCGCAGTGGGCCCAGATCTGGTCCTGAAGATCGTCGAGGTACGCGGCGGGGTGCCCCAGCCACAGCCCCAGGGCCGTGGTCCGTATCCGCGCGTTCTCAGCCCGGAAGCGCACGCCGATGCCGAACGACTCGCCGGTCCGTCGGTGCGTGCGATAGAACGATCGCTTGAGCACGCGCAGCTCGGCCGGGTGGGCCAGTGTTCGGCCGATCTCATCCCACAGGCCGTACTTCTTCGCGTAGCGACGGGCCCGGGCCTGGAGGCCCGGATCATCCAGGCCCGGCCAGGCGGGCTTGCCCATGTGGGGTTTGAGCATCTGTTCGAGCTGCACCACGGTCGGCAGGTCGGTCCGCATTGTCGTCGGCTCCTGTGCTGACATGCTTGACGCCCTCCGCACCCGTGGCGGGCTGGGGGTGAAGATACCGCGCCTCACCCCGCGAAGCCGCGAGGGTCATGTGCCGGCTGGATGTTGATGTCGCGGTCAGACTTGTCGAGCGGACCGGGCCGATCGGCGCAGGGGCAGGATCAACCACGCGGCCAGCCAGGCCAGGGACGTCGGCTCGGGGATAAGAGACAGCCCGTCGGTGACGAAGGCGTCGAAGATGAGGTTGGCCAAGTAATCGGCCCCGGCCGGGGAGTGGTGGAGGTTGTCCCCGTAGAGGTAGCCATTGTCGAGGAAGAAGGCCTTGTTCCCGGCGGTGGTGCCGAGGTTGAGGAATCCCAGGCCCAGGTCGGCCGCGGCCTGCTCCTGGACGCCCCAGATCATCGGCAGGCGTGAGCTGCCCGAGTCGTAGGTGCCCAGGATCAACACGTCGGAGTCGGGGCTGGCGGTGAGCATCCGCTGGATCAGGTAGGGGAAGGCCACCTCGTACTGGGACTGAGTGTAGTGGTCGTTCTGGCCGAGTGAGATGATGATCAGTTCGGGGCTGAGCATGGCCAGCTGGGCGTCGAAGGTCCGGTCGCGGAAGAGGTAGTTGGAGGTGCCGTAGCCGCTGTTGGCCGCCCGGTTGACACGGATGCCGGGGTCGCTGGTGGCGTTCTGAACGCCCAGCAGGGCCACCGTGCCGGGGCTGGTGACCTCGAAGTTCAGTTCATGGTCGTCGCCGGTGAAGGTGTGAGACCAGGAAGAGGCGCTGATGGCCTTGCTGTCGGTGTGGGTGTCGATGTTGCCGAGCAGGTTGCCGGCCGAGTCGCGGATGGCGACCACGCCGCCGTTGTTGGCCGTGCCGTAGTGCACTTCGACCTGCTGATTCCAGGTGTCGATGGCGAGACTGCTGCCGACCACGTCAGGTCCGAGCCAGATGCCGTTGAGGGCCTTGCGGGGGGGGATATCCACGTTGGCGCCGCTGCCGATGAAGTGGCCGGTGACGTCGTGCACGCCGGTCAGCCCGCTGAACTCCTGGTAGCCCGCGCCCGCGTCGCCGTAGTAGTTGCGCATCAGCGTGTTGAAACGCGGCAGCCAGGCCGACCAGCCCAGGCCCTCGAAGCAGAGGCTGTCGCCGAAGACCATGATGTCGGCCTGCCCGCCCGAGGCGACGACCTGCTTGGTCTGCGCGAACGTCTGGGCCAGGTTGAGCTGGTCCGCCGCGTAGACCTGAACGTTGAGGATCGCCAGGGCGAGAGCGAAACAAAGGGCGAACCGCCGCGCATTGGTCATGACAAGAACTCCATCCGGCTGCCTTTGACCCGGCTCTTTCGCCCCAACCTAGATGTCCGTGTTCGCGGGAAGTGTATCACCGATCAGGCTCAGACCAGCCCCAAACTGTTCAAATACGGCAGGATCAGCAAGTTTTTGATCGCGGCCCCGCAAGGTTGCAGACCCGGCCGTGAAGATGGGTAAAGAAAAACCGTCGAGGACGCCTGTCCACGACGGTTTCGAAAGCGGGTGACCGGATTTGAACCGGCGACAACCACGTTGGCAACGTGGTGCTCTACCAACTGAGCTACACCCGCGTCTAGCCACGCAAGGCCCCGTATTCTACATCCATCGGCCACCCTTTCAACCGGCTTAACAGGTGGGCGCCACCCCCTCTGATGGGCCGGAAAGGGTGTTTCCACAGCCCGATCGCGCTGGGTTGCCCCCGGCCGACGACCCTGTTACTTTCCGACTTGTTCGACAGGTGCCTCGATCATCACGATCGAGGTGAAAAGGGAAGTGGGGTCACCCCCCCGCCCCCGGAAGTGGAATTCGGTGCCATGCACGCGAGTTCAACGACCGGGGCAAGGGGCAATCCCCCGCGGACGCGCCGCCGTGATGGGTGTTCCGCCTGGCTGACCGCCAGCGGACGACCGGCAGGCCAACGCCACTGTCCGACCGCTCTTCAAAGGAAGCGCCAGCTTCCAGCGGAAGGATGGGAAGGCATGACCTGCTCCGCCGAGGCCGACTCGGCACCCTAAGCCGGAAGACCTGCCTGTTGACGCCGTTGTGTGTCCTCGCGCCAAGGACACAAGGCCCCCGGAAGTCACCCTCGGCCAGCTCTGGTTGTCCCGAGGCGTCGGCAGACGGGCAGCAGGTCGATCTGGAACCCCAGGCCCACCTCGCCTTGTCCCCCTCGCGCCAGGACGGGTTTTTCCCACCCCGTTGTGCCCTGCGCGATTCAGGGCGAGGAGGTCCTCCGTGCGTTACGTTTTCTTCTTCGCGCTCGCGCTGGCGGTGCTCTGCACCCAGGCGAGCCAGGCCGGTCCCTACGCCCCGGCCGCGGGCGTCACCGGCTCAACCGCGATCTACAAGACCGACGTCGGCTTCACCGCCTGGGCCAGCGGCTACCAGGATTACCTTCCGGGGGCGGCGGTCGACGAGATCTGGAAGACGCCGGAGTTGGCGCTCGGCCCGGCGGCCGGCGACTCGTACGACATTGTCTGCCTCGGGGCGGGCGGGCGAATCACCTTGACGTTCGACAAGCCCATCGCCAACGGCGCGGGGGCGGACTTCGCCGTCTTCGAGAACGCCATCACCGACGGCTTCCTCGAACTGGCCTACGTCGAGGTCTCGGCCGACGGGACGAATTACTTTCGCTTCCCCTCGGCCTCACTGACGGTCGCCCCCGTCGCGGCGTACGGCACGCTGGACCCGACGAACATCGACGGCCTGGCGGGCAAGTACCGCCAGGGGTACGGCACGCCCTTTGACCTGAGCGTGGTGGGGCTGTCCTCGGCCCGCTATGTCCGCATCCTGGACATCGTCGGCGACGGCTCGGCCCAGGACTCGTCGAACCGGCCCATCTATGACCCCTACCCCAATTACGGCTCGGCGGGCTTCGACCTCGAGGCCGTGGGCGTGATCCATCAACTGCTCGGACTTCCGGGGGATTTCAACGGGGACGGCGAGGTCAACGTGCAGGACATCAACCCCTTCGTCGTCGCGCTGACGGACGAGGCTGGCTTCTTCGCCACACACCCCGAGATCAGCCTCGCCGCGGTCGACCTCAACGCCGACGGCCACATCAACGTGCAGGACATCAACCCCTTCGTTGAGAAACTCACCGGCACGGGCATCGTGGGATCCAACCTCGTCATCCCCGAGCCAATCGGCGTGCTGCCGGTGATGTTGCTTGCGATGGCGTTCGTGCGCCGTCGCTGAATCGCCCGCCCCCCACTCACCCACTCTGATCCAGGAGAAAGATCCGTGAATTTCCGCACTCTTGTCGTTGCTGTTCTGGCCACCCTTCTGACCCTCCCCGCTGCCGCCTCAGGCGTGGCGGATTTCGAGGACCTGGCTCTCGCCCCCGAGTCGCACTGGAGCGGCGACTACCCGATCGACGGCGTCGGCGGGGAGGGCCAGATCACCACCTTCACCAGCGGCTGCGTCGCATTCACGAACTACTCCGACGGCGACTGGTCCTACTGGCGGGGCTTCGCCTACTCCAACGTCACCGACAACACCACGCCCGGCTACGGCAATCAGTTCTCCGCGTTCCCGGGCTCGGGCGTCCACGGCAGCGCTAACTACGCCGTGGCCGACACGTCCTACGCCGCCGAGATCATCCTGCCGACTCCCACGATGGTGCTAGGCGGGTACTTCACCAACACCACCTATGCCGCGCTTTCCATGCTCAACGGCGATGCGTTCGCCAAGAAGTTCGGCGGGCCGACGGGCGAGGACCCCGACTTCCTCCTGCTGACCGTGACGGGCCGCGATGGTCAGGGCCAGATCACCGGCACGGTCGAGCTCTACCTGGCGGACTACACCCAGCCGGCCGGGCAGGACGTGCTGCTGTCGCAGTGGACGTGGGTCGACCTGATCGGGCTGGGCGAGTCGGTCAAGACGATCGCCTTCGCCATGACCTCAAGCGACGTCGGCCCGTGGGGCATCAACACGCCGACCTACTTCGCGCTCGACGACCTGACGCTGGCGCCGCTGCCCGAGCCGGCGACGCTGACGCCGCTGCTGGCCGCGGCGATCCTCGTCCGCCGTGCCCGCCCCCGGAAGTGACTGCGCAAGCCGTGAGCGAACCATGTTCCCCAATCCCCGATCCCCAACCCCCCCCTCCCGCCCCGGCTTCACGCTCATCGAGCTGCTGGTGGTCGTCGTGATCATCGCCACGCTCGTGGGCCTGCTGCTGCCGGCGCTGGCGTCGGGGCGGGCGTCGTCGCGGGCGACCGTCTGCGGGTCGAACCTCAAACAGCTTGCCCAGGCGGCGATGGGCTACGCTCCGGAGCACGGCGGACGATTCCCTCCCGGGGCGTCGACGATCTTCGTCTACGGCTCGGGCAAGCGGCCCGTGCCGGACCTCGAGCGCTGGCACGGCCGACGGGCCAGGGAGAATGAGCCGTTCGATCCCTCGCGCGGCCCATTGGCTGAGTACCTCGGCGGCGACGGGATGGTCAAGCAATGCCCCTCCTTCCAGCCCGACAACCCCAACGGCTTCGAGGCGGGCTGCGGCGGGTACGGCTACAACAACGAGTACGTCGGCCGCGAGAGCGGGACGGTCATCGACGTTGGGGCGCGCGTCGATGTCTTCGCCCAACCCGTGGCCACCGTCTTCTTCGCCGACACCGCCTTCGCTCAACCCGCCCCCGGGGGCGGGGGCGGGGGCGGGGGGGGTGACGCGTACCTGATCGAGTATTCCTTCGTCGAGCCGGCCGTCTGGTCGTCGGGCTTCTCCGCGGGCCAGCCGACCGATCCCTCGATGCACTTCCGCCACCGGGAATCCGCCAGCGTCGCCTGGCTCGACGGCCACATCGACCGCCAGACGATGAGCTACACCCGGGCCAACGTCTACGGCGTCAGCGAAGCACGGAACCGACAGATGCACATCGGTAACATCGGCGATCCCGACAACAATGCCCTGTTCGACCGGGAGTAGCTCACGTGGACGCTGGGCACATGGCCCAGCGGATCACTGAAGCGCCGACAGAAATAATTGGCGATGAGCCTGCGTGTACTCAAGCTCACGCCGCGACCAGTCCACACGTTCCTGAATCTGCTCGCGACTGGTGGCCGGCCCCTCGAAGGCGTCGATCCGCTCGCTCCAGAAGCGGATGTTGCGCGACTGCCTCTGCATCATCGCGTTCACGAGCAGCGGCCGCTCCGCTGCGCCGAGCCCGTACGCGTCGGCCAGGACGTGTAACTGAGCGGCCTGAACCTCGACGAGACCCCGCTTGGGATTCGATGAAACGCACCACGTCCAGGCCATGTAGCCCACGTCCTCCAGCGGCTCACCCGGCGCGGCGAAGTCAAAGTCGATGAACGCCACGGGGCATCCATCCTGGAACACGGTGTTGTTGGGGCCGGGGTCGTTGTGGCAGACGATCGGACTCTCCCCGGCCAATTCGCTGCCCCGTGTTGCATCATGAAACGTGCGGAGCAGGACGGCCGCCCGGCTGACCTGTTCGTCGGCGAATCGCTGAAATTTAGCCGGAACCCAGCCGGGGATGTAGCTCAGGATGTCGCGTCCGAGGTCGTCCTGTCCCAGGTGGCGGGGAACACAGTCGCAGCCCGATTGCTCGAGGTGCCTTAGAAGACGTGCCACAAACGGCGACCAGGGCCTCGAAGGCCGGCGGACCGTGTCGCCGACGCGCACCACCCCGACGGTGTAACGGCCGCCGGGCATGGGGAACTCGTCTTGCGTGGCGTGCGATGGATGGGACATTCCGGGCAATCCTTATCCGCTGGCCGGCCGGAGCGTCGACTTCACGGTGAATCAGCCCTCGTCGGACCTGCGTTTGATGAACCGGCTCTGCACCTTGGCGTAACCGCACGATTCATAGAACAGATGGGCCTGGGCCCGATGGTCGGCGCTGGTGATCTCGATCCGCCGGCAGCCGTGCGCCCAGAGCCACGACTCGGCCTCGTGGAGAAGGGCCTGGCCGATGCCCCGTCCTCGTCGATCCTCCGCGACCACCAGTGAGGTGATCCGACCCAAAAAATCAGACGCGTGCAGGACCGAGGTCAGGTGCATGCTGGCCACGCCGACCACCTTGCCCGCCTCATCCGCCACGATCACACCGTCAGTGTCCGACGAGAGCAGGCGGGTCAGTCGTTCGACCACCTCAGCGGGCTCGGCAGGGTAGCCGAGTTGCCCCATCAACGGCGCGATGTCCTGGGCGTCCGCCGGGGTGGCGGATCGCAAGGTGACGCCGTGTGTGGGGCTGGGCTTGTGCGGTTCGTTTGGCATCGGTTGCCCGCCTATTGAGTCGATGTCCCGAGCGGATGACCACGGCCAATTTACCACGTCCGTGAGGCTCCTCCGGACACGATTTCTTCCCCTATAATCCCCCGCATGCCTGACCCATCCATCGAGAAGATCGTCATCGTCGGCTCCGGCCCCGCGGGCTGGACGGCCGCCATCTACGCCGCCCGTGCCAATCTCGACCCGCTGGTCATCCCCGGCCGGGCGCAGGGCAAGGACCTCGTCGCTGGCGGGCAGTTGATGCTCACCACCGAGGTCGAGAACTTCCCCGGCTTCCCCAAGGGCGTCCTCGGGCCGGAGCTGATGCAGCTATTCTTCAACCAGGCCATGCGGTTCAGCACCCGCGTCGTCACCGACTCGGGCGTGAAGGCCGGGCCGGACCTGGCGTCGACGGGCCTTTACACGCCGTTCCCGAACGTGCAGTCCGTCGACTTGTCCAAGCGGCCCTTCCGCGTGGTGGCGGACAGCGGGTTTGAGTGTCTGGCGCACACGCTGGTGATCGCCACCGGGGCCAAGGCCAACTGGATCGGCCTGCCCAATGAGCAGAGGCTGGCGCTGTCCGGGGGCGGCGTCTCGGCCTGTGCGGTGTGTGACGGGGCGCTTCCCGTCTTCCGGGGGCAGCCGCTGGGCGTGGTCGGCGGCGGCGACTCGGCCATCGAGGAGGCGACGTACCTGACCAAGTTCGCCTCGAAGGTCTATCTGATTCACCGGCGCGACCAGCTCCGGGCCTCGAAGATCATGCAGGAGCGGGCCCTGGGCAATCCCAAGATCCAGCCGTGCTGGAACAAGGTTGTCGTCGACGTGCTGGGGCAGGACCGCGTCTCGGGCGTGCGGCTCAAGGACACGGTGACCGGGGAGGAATCGGAGCTGACGCTGGGCGGGCTGTTCATGGCGATTGGCCACACGCCCATCACGAGCTTCCTGAACGGTCAGGTCGCGCTGACGGAGAAGGGCTACATCAAGCTGGCCGATCCGTTCCGCTCGACCACGAGCGTGCCGGGCGTCTTCGCCGCGGGCGACGTGGCCGACAGCACCTACCGCCAGGCCATCACCGCCGCGGGCATGGGCTGCAAGGCGGCGCTCGACGCGGAGCGGTACCTGGCTGAGCAGGGCGTGCACTGAGGCGAGGAGGGATTGGGGATTAGGGGTTGGGGGTTTGGAGGGCCGATTGGGATGTGTCCCAAGGCTTACTTCCCCCGTTACCCACCGGCTTTGATCTGATAGGCCCGAGCGATCAGTTCCTCGACGTTCTTGGGCGGCTGCCCGGAGGCCATGATCTGGTCCGTCCAGGTGATCGCGGCCAGGCGGTTCTCGCCGAGCTTGACCAGGACCTCGACGGCCTCGAGGGACATCGTGCCCGTCCCGGCTCGGTCGGTCGTTCCCGCCGACGGGGCTGCCGAACCGGGGGCCTTGGTCCCGGACGATTTACCTTTTGCTTGCCCGCCCTCTTCCATCTCCCGCGCCACACCCTCGACGGCCAGGCCGCGCACTTTCTCGCGGAGAGACACCACCAGCGTCTCGGCCATCTTCCGGCCGATCTCGGGCAGGCTCTGGAGGGTCTTGTGGTCCTGCTGGGCGATGGCGGCGGCGATCCGGCCCGAGTCCAGGGCCATGGCCCGCAGCGCCTTGCGCGGGCCGATCCCCCGGCAACTGGTCAGGAGCTCGAACAGGTGCCGGTCCCGCTCGCTGAGGAAACCCAGCAGGCGGGGCGTGAGGTTCGCCCCCTGGCCGGCCCCCTCGAGGTAGAAGACCGTCCGCAGTGTCACCGATCGGCCGACTGACTCGGCGAGGGCCGCGACGTTGCTGGCGGGCACCAGCACCTCCAGGACGATCCCCGGGGCCACGGACAGCAGCACCCCCTCGGCCCGGACCGACTCAACGACGCCCTGCAATCTGGCAATCATGCGGGCTGATCATACCACCTGATCTGCCCCTGACATGTGCTCGATAACTTCCTGTCCCTCGGGCAAATGGCTGATAACCGCATGCCCGACGTCTAATTCAGTCGAAAATCAAAAGGGAATCTCCAGACAAGCCGACCTTCTTTCCAGGCCACGGCCGGGGTTGGATATCCGTGCCGATTCGAAAACGCCATGGAGGCCTCTCTCTATGTCCAAACGAACACGATTCATCGTCACAATGCTGCTGCTGATCGGCGCATCACCATCCCTGGCGGACAAGACCGAGGACAAGTTCGCGGCGATGCAGGCCCAGCTCGACGCCCAGGCCGCCCGCATGGCCAAGCAGGAGCAGACCATCGCCGCCCAGAACAACAAGATCGCGGAGTTGAGCGCGGCGCCTTCACCCGCGCCCGCCGGCCCCCCTACCGGGGGCGGGGGCGATGACGCGCACGTGCGTGAGATCGTCCAGCAGGTCATGGCCGACGCGCAGTCGCGGCCGTCGATGTGCGACAAGCCGCTGGCGGGCTACGACAACGGCCTCTACGCCCGCACGGCCGACGGCAACTACATGCTCAAGGTCAACGGCGTCATCCAGGTCCGTTACACCCTCGACAGCATCGACCACCCGACGACCGACACGACCGGGGGGTTCGAGCTGCCGCACGCCGACGTCATTTTCAGCGGCAATGTCATTGACCCGAGCTGGAAGTACCGGATCGTCAGCGGGTACAGCACGTCCGGCGGGACCAACCTCCAGGACGCGTGGGTCGAGAAGTCCTTCACCGACTGTCTCTCCCTGACCGCCGGCCAGTTCAAGCCCCCCTTCTGGGAGGAGAACCTGGTCGCCTACACCAAGCTGCAGTTCGTCGACCGCTCGCTGCTGAACTCGATCCACGGCGGGTACACCCAGGGCCTGATGCTGGCCGTCAAGATACCGCGCTTCCGTACCTATTTCTCGTTCAACGACGGCATGCGCGCCGCCGCCCGCAACTCAACCTGGAGCACGGACGGCTCCGACCTGGCCCTGACCGCCCGCGGCGAGGTCCTGGTCACCGGCGACTGGAAGAACTACGGCGACATGGCCTCCTTCCGCGGCGAGAAGCTGACGATCGTGCTGGGGTCGGCCGCGCACTATGAGCTGTCGCAGACCGCGGCGACGCCCGACATGACGCAGTTGACGGGCGACGCGACCTTCAAGTTCGGCGGGGCCAGCCTGTTCGTCGCCGGGCTCGCGCGGTTCGAGGACGGCGCATCGGCCGTCGACCGCTACGGCGTGCTGACTCAGGCCGGCGTATTCGTCACCGACAAGATCGAGCTGGTCGCCCGCCACGAGTGGGGCACCGCCGACGGAGCCATCGACGACCTGAACCTCGTCACGGCCGGCGTCAACTACTACTTCCTCAAGCACCAGGCCAAGTTCATGATCGACGCGGGCTACGCCTTCGGCGCCGTCGACGCCATGTGGGCCAACACCGCGTACGGCTGGCGGGCCGACTCGGCCGGCCGCGAGGGACAGTTCGTCGCTCGCACGCAGCTGCAGATCGGGTTCTGACCCTCGATGACCGTGGATCAAACAAGAAGCCCACGTTCAACGAACGTGGGCTTCTTTCATTGAGATCCGTTCAACCATCCCGCAGGTCTACTCGGCCTGCCCGACGCGCTCCAGGGCCGGGGTGTGCTTGTCGCCGGTCAGCACGGTGCGGGGCTTGCCGTCGCCGAAGACGCGCTCGTAGTAGTCGCCGAGTGATTCCTCGCCGCGCTTCTCCTTGGACCAGCGGGTCAAGAGCGGTCTGAGGGACTCGACGACCTGTTTTTCCTCGACGTTATCGGCGTAGAGCTCGGCCAGCCGGTCGCCTGCGAGCCGGCCGCCGACGAAGATGTCGTACACGCCGGGCTTGCGGCCGACGAAGGCCAGGTCGGCCGTGTAGGGCCGGGCACAGCCGTTGGGGCAACCGGTCATCCGCACGGTCAGGGGCTGGTCGATCAGGCCCAGGCGCTCGAACTCGCCCTCGAGCTCATCGAGCATGCCCGGCAGAATCCGCTCACTCTCGGCCAGGGCCAAGCCGCATGTCGGCAGGGCCGGGCAGGCCATCGAGTAGCGGCGCAGGAGCGTCAGCTCGCCGAGCCGGCGGACCTTGTGCTGGGCCAGGATGGCCTCGAGCGCGGCGACCTGTTCGGCCGTGAGGTTGGCGAACAAGAGGCTCTGGTTGGGCGTGAGCACGACATCACAGCCGAAGCGATCGACGATCGCCCGGAAGGCGGTCTTGTACTTCGGGCCGGTCTCGGGGTAGTCCATCACCCGGCCGTTCTCGACCCAGACGCCGTAGAAGAGCTTGCCGTCGCCCTGCTCGTGTCTGCCGAGGTAGTCGTTGAGCTGGAGCGGGCCGACGTCGACCCAGGGCTTGAGCTCGAAGTTCACGCGTGAGCGGAATTCCTGCTGGAACCACTCGACGCCCTTCTCCTCGATGACGTACTTGAGGCGGGCGTGGCGGCGGTCGGCCCGGTTGCCGTGGTCGCGGAAGATGGCGGCGACGGTGCGCATGGCCTCGACGGCGTGCTCGACGTCGACGTAGCCGATGTGCGAGGCCATGCGGGCGAAGGTGTCAGCCTTGCGATGGGTCATGCCCAGTCCGCCGCCGGCCAGGACGTTGACGCCGACGATCTTGTTGCCGCGCACCACGGCGATCAGGCCGCAGTCCTGCGTGTAGACGTCGATGGAGTTGTCCTCGGGCAAGGCGATGCCGACCTTGAACTTGCGGGGGAGGTAGGCCGGGCCGTAGAAGGGCTCATCACCCTTGCCGGTGTTGGAGTCCGAGTGCTTCTCGCCGTTGACCCAGATCTCGAAGTAGGCGATGCTCTTGGGCAGGAGTTCCGTGGAGATCCTCTTGGCCAATTCGAGGAGCTGCTGGTGGGCTTGATCCTTGAGCGGGGCGGGGGAGGCCATGACGTTGCGGCCGACGTCGCCGCAGGCGGCCAGGGTGGTGACGAGGGAGTCGTTGACGCCCTTGAGCACGGCGTGGAGGTTACCCTTGACCACGCCGTGGTACTGGAAGCCCTGGCGGGTGGTGATGCGCAGGGACTGGTTGTAGGTGAACTTGGTGGCCAGGTCGTCCAGGGCGCGGTACTGGGCGGCGTTCATCCAGCCGCCCGGAAGGCGGGTACGGACCATGAACCAGGTCTCGGGCTCGATGCCGGTCTCCTTGGCCTTGGCGCGGGCGTCGCGGTCCTCCTGCTGGTAGATGCCGTGGAACTTGAGCAGGGCCTGGTCGTCGTGGGTGAACTCCTTGACGGCCTGGTCGTCGAGCGTCTGCTGGATCGAGCCGCGCAGGTAATTGCTGGCCTTCTTGGCCTTCTCGACGGCGGACTCCTCGGAGCGCATCGTGCGTCCGAAGCTCTTGGCGTCGCCGGCTGGGGAACTCTCGCTCATGACCCGATTCTCCATGGCGCGCCCCGGCGGGTGCGGCGGCGCGGATGATTAGCTGTGGAAACAGGGCGCCCTCTTCTTGAGGGGGATAGTTCATCGTATCGACAAAACGGCTCCAATTCAAAATATCTACCAAGAATGCATAAGTTGGTCTTATCATGATTGAAAACCTGATCTTGTGGTTGATACGTTAGTACGATTATCTTAGAATAATAGAATAATGAATCTCCCGTTCTCCCCCCGCCAAGCCGCCGCCCTGCTCCGCGCCATGGGCCACCCCCAGCGCCTGCGCCTCCTCGCCAGCCTCGAGCGCCATCCCCTGACCGTCTCCGATCTTGCCGATCGGCTGCGTACCCGCCTGCCCGTCGTCAGCCACCACCTGGCCATCCTCCGCCACGGCCGACTCGTCAGCGCCCACCGCCGCGGCCGACAGGTCTTCTACCGCCTGTCCAGTCCCCAGGTCGCGCCCATCCTCCGCGCCCTGCGCCGTGACGAGACCTTCGCCGACTCCTTCCAGGACGGCGCTGCGATCTGACGCGATGCCTTAAAATCATCCCCCTCATGCCCGCCCCACGACCGATCATCCTGCTCGGCCCGACCGCCGCCGGCAAGAGCGAGCTGGCCGTCCGACTCGCCCAACGGCTGCACCCCGGAGCGTCGCTGATCCTCAGCGCCGACTCCATGCAGCTCTACCGTCGCATGGACGCCGGCACGGCCAAGCCGTCGCCGCGGTTGCGCTCGCTCGTGCCGCACCACCTGATCGACCTGGTCGAGCCCAACGAGCCCTTCACCGTCGCCGACTGGCTCAGCCGTGCCGACGCATTGATCACCGACGCCCAAGCTCACGATCAACTCCCCATCGTCGTCGGGGGCACGAACCTCTACCTTCAGGCCCTTCTCGAGGGTCTCTTCGACGGCCCACCGCGCGACGCGTCGCTGAGGGCGGAGCTTGACGCCCTCTCGAACGCCGACCTGCACGCGCGCCTCGCTGCCGCCGACCCCGCTGCCGCCGAGCGTATCCACCCCAACGACCGCAAGAAGGCCATCCGCGCCCTGGAGGTTTTCCTCACCACCGGCTCGCCTATCTCGAGTCAGCAGCAGCAGTGGACCACCGTGCCGGCCTCGGAGACAACTTACCGCCATGACCCGATCCTGCTGGGGCTGGCCTGGCCGACGGAGCTGCTCAATCACCGCATCAACCTGCGCGTCAAGGCCATGTTTTTCCCGGAAAAAGCCCGCGAACAGGACGGCCTGAGCGATGATGACCTCTGGCCCGGCCGGTCGCTCCAGGACGAGACTCGTGACCTGGAGTCGGCGGGCTTGCTCGGCACCCAGGCACGCCAGGCGTTGGGGTACAAGCAGGTCCTCGATCACCTGGCCGGCCGGTGCACGCTTGAGGAGGCCTACGAGCAGACCAAGATCCAGACGCGCCAGTTCGCCAAGCGTCAGCGCACCTGGCTCAAACGCTTCCGGGGGGTGCACTGGCTCGATCCCCGCCCGCTGATCGCAGGTCGGCCCGATGACTTGCTCGACCAGATCGTCTTATTGCCGCCATTTCTCGACAAGACTGTCTGATCGTCCATCGCCCTTCGCTGGTATGATCGCGCTCGATGGGGTTCGATCACCGATTCATCTCTGACTGACCTGCAAGGGAGACTTCACATGACACTCGCTCGCCGACTGACCATCGTTGCCCTGGTCCTGATCACCGCCCTGCTGGGCCTGGCCGTGTTGGCGCCCGCCACGCGCGCCGTGATGCCCAGCGACGGGGTTCCGCAGGACGCCGCCATGGGCACGCAGCCGCCGGCCGCACTGGCGGTCTCGGACGTCAGCCTCATGCAGGCCCACGTCGCCCTCGAGGCCGCGTACGAGAAGGCCAAGTCGATGAACTTGGCGATGGACGTGGCGATCGTCGACGCGGGCGGGAACCTCAAGGCCTTCATCCGCATGGACGGCGCCTGGCTGGGCTCGATCGACATCGCCATCAAGAAGGCCCGCACCGCGCGCTACTTCGACATGCCCACGGGCGAGATCGGCAAGCTCTCGCAGCCGGGCGGGCCGCTGTACAACATCGAGCACTCCAACGGCGGTTTGATCACGTTCCCCGGCGGGCTGCCGATCAAGAACGCCCAGGGGCAGGTCATCGGGGCCGTGGGCGTCTCGGGCTCGACGGTTGAGAACGATCACACCGTCGCCCAGGCGGCGGTGGAGGCGCTGGCGAAGTAACGCGAGGCGCGTGGGCCGTCGGTCAGACTTCCAGGCCTTCTTTGGTGAACGCCCGCGTCGCTTGTTCGACGCAGGGCTTGCAGACCCGTGCGGCGGGCGCGTCGCCGACCGCCGCGCTGGACCAGCTCATCGTCCCGGCGGGCTTTTCCTGGATGCATAGCCGGCATTCGAACGCCGTCTCGGCCGGCGCGAGCTTGGGCCGCGCGGTCTTGAGGCATTCCAGGCACAGCACCGAGCCGCGGTGGCCCTCGATCATGGGCTTGACCTCGTCCCAGTCGGCGCCGCAGAAGTCGCAGCTGATGACGATCCCGCCGTCCTCGTTTCTCTGCATGATGGCTCCCCAAGGGACCACGGCCATGCCGTGATCCAACCCACCGGTGTGATGCTACGGTTCCTCCGGCCGCAGGAGATAACGGATCGTCAGCTCCACGCCGTGTTGCCCCAGTGCCTCGCCGCGTGCCTTCCAGGCGTAGAGGCTGGCGAGGACCGGGCCGTCCACGTCAGCATAGCCGGTGGACTTGAGCAGCGTCGCCTGGACCACCGTGCCGTCGGGGCCGAAGACGACGCGGACCTGCGTGTTGTTGGGGACGGTCGTCAGGCGCGTGACAATCGTGAATTGCGGCCGGGCCACGGTGATCTCGAGCCCCTGGGTCACGAGCACGCCGCCGGGCCGGGCCTCGAGGGTGTCGGCGTGGACCTTGACGGGGGCGACGTCCTGATTCGCCTTCGGGGCCGACGTGGGCGTGCCGCGGGTCGCCTCCGGGGTAACCGAGGGCTTGAGCACGAGCGTCGGCACGGGGGGCATCGCGGGCGTTGGGGGCAGGATCGCTCCCTGCTCGATCGAAGGAAGATCAAGCATGTCGGACATCTCCACCGGCTCGGATGCTTGTTGCTTCGGTGGCGGCGACACGATGACCAGCGTCGGCAACGAGGGCGAGGGAGCGGGCTTCTCAGGGTCGTGCGCGATCGGCGCGTGCTCGACGGGCTCGACCTTGCTCTGCATTGCCGGCTGCTCGGTGGTGCTCTTGTCGGGAACGGTGAGCTTGCGGTAGTCCTCGTAGGAGATCCAGGCGAGCGCCGTGCGACGCGGCGCCTCGGGCGAGCCGACCGCCACCTGACGCTGCTCGATCGGCGGGGGTCCGTCGATCTGGCGCTGCGACGAGGTGGCGGTGTCGCCGGCGTCCGCGTTCGTCAGGCCCACCAGGACCGGCATCCCCGCCAGGTGCAGGCCCGCCGCCAGCAGGGCGCTGACCCACAGGGCCGAGTGGGAATCGTGCTCAGCCATCATCGCCGGTCAATCCTCTTTGGGCGGGCCGACGAGGGAGACGTCCTCGATGCCCGCACGCCTGATCCGTTCAATCAGGTCCACCAGGATGGGCCCACGGTCCGCCCCGCCCAGAGCCTCGAGCGTGATCACCACGCGCGGCTTGCCGGGGTCCGTGGACAGATCGTGCAGCTTCATGTCGAGATCGGCCGCGGGGATGAGCTGGCCGTCGAGGAAGACGACGCCGTAGCGGTCGATGGTGATCGTCGCCACCCAGCCGGGCTCAGCCTGCTGGCCGGTCCCGATCGGCAGCAGCGTCATGGGCAGGACGTTTGTTCTGATCGCCAGGATGAACGAATAGATAAAGAACGTCAGCAACAGGAAGATCACGTCGATCAGGGGCACCATCTCGACGCGGGGCTCAAGGTTGTTCCTGCGAATCGCGCGCATCGCGTCATTTTACCGTCGGGGCGGTTACAGGGTGTCTTGCGCTCTGTAGAGGCAATCCCCGCGAGAGTAGATCGCAAAAGAGATAAACTACACGCATTCCTCCCGGGGCTCTCGCGGCGTCATGCCGTCGTCGGCAACTCCCTCTACATAAAGTGCTTGCCATGCCCACGCCAAACCTGACCAATGTGCAGAAGCAGCAACTCTGGGACGATTACTACGCCGGCAAGCCCACGCGCGTGCCGATGCGCCTCGACGCCAACCCGCGCATCATCCTGCTCGACCCCGAGCTCAACGTGGACGGCTACACCTTCGAGCAGGCGGCCAACGACCCCGAGACCCACGTCAAGGTGTGCCTGCAGTTCCAGCACTACCTGCGCACGCAGCTTCAACGCTGCACGGACATGCCCACGGGGCTGCCCGACGCCTGGTCGGTGAACCTGAACGTCTACAACGTCTTCGAGGCGGCCTATTTCGGCGCGCCGGTGCGGTTCATTCCCGGTCAGGTGCCCTGCACCGAACCGATCCTCACCGACGGCAACCGCGAGTCGATCTTCGATGTCGACATCGAGCACCCGCTGGAGAATCCCTTCATCAAGAAATGCCTGGCCTTCTGGCACGAGATGCAGCGCATCTGCAAGGACCTGACCTTCGAGGGGCGTCCCGTGCGGCTGGACCGGTGGAACCTCTGCGGCACGGACGGGCCGCTGACCGTCGGGTGCAACCTGCGCGGCACGGAATTTCTGGTCGATCTGCTGAACGACCCGGATTACGCCGACCGGCTGATGGCGTTCGTGACGCGGGCGGCCATCCTGCGTCGGCAGGCCTTCTGGGATTACTGGGGCGAGAGCTTCAGGCACGCCGGCTGGCAGGCCGACGACTCCTGCGAGATGCTCAGCCTAGAGACCTACCGCCAGCGCATCCTGCCGCTGCACAAACAATTTTTTGGAGCGATCGTGCCGGGCCAGGACCGCATGATGCACCTGTGCGGCGATGCGGGCCGGCTGTTCCCGACGATCTGCCGGGAATTGGGCGTCAGCAGCATCGACACGGGCTTCCCCCTGGACTTCGGCCAGCTGCGGCGCGAGGTCGGCCCGGACGTGCACGTCCTCGGCGGCATCGAGGTCAGCACGCTGCTGCACGGCACGACCGAGCAGGTCTACCAGCGAGGGCGGGAGATCCTCCAGAGCGGCGTGAAGGACGGGGGCAAGTTCATCTTCAAGGAAGCGAACAACTTCCCGCCGGGTGTGCCGCCGGCGAACGTCGAGGCGATGTACCAGGCCTGCCTGGATTTCGGGGGATATTGAGCGTCGACCGCGTTCGATTACTTACACACGTTGCTCGAGCGGCACGTAGGACCGCTCGGCCGGGCCCGTGTAGATCTGGCGGGGCCGGAAGATCCGGTCGTCGGGGTCGTTGTGCTGCTCGCGGAAGTGGGCGATCCAGCCGGGCATCCGGCCGATGGCGAACATCACCGGGAACATGGCCACCGGCAGGCCGATGGCGCGCAGGATGATGCCGGAGTAGAAGTCGACGTTGGGGTAGAGCTTGCGCTCGACGAAGTAGCTGTCGCGCAGGGCCACCTCCTCGAGCTGGCGGGCGATGTCCAGCAACGGGTCGTTGATCTTGAGCACGTTCATCACCCGCTCGGCCGCGGCCTTGAGGATCTCGGCCCGGGGGTCGTAGTTCTTGTAGACCGCGTGGCCGAAACCCATCATCTTCTGCTGCTTCTTCCTCACGCGATCGAGGAAGTCCGTCATCGGGATCTTGTCGTTGTGGATGCGTTCGAGCATCTGGATGACGGCCGTGTTGGCCCCGCCGTGCCGCCAGCCCCACAGTGCGCAGACGCCCGCGGCGCAGCTGGCGAAGAGGTTCGCCCGGCTCGAGGCCACCATGCGGACGGTGCTCGTTGAGCAGTTCTGCTCGTGGTCGGCGTGCAGGATCAGGAAAAGCTGGAGCGCCCGGATCACCTCTTCCGGCGCGTCGTACTCCTTGTACGGCAGGGAGAACATCATGTGCAGGAAGTTCCGCACGTAGTTGTACTCGGGGCGGGGGTAGATGATCGGCTGGCCGATCGACGCCTTGTAGGACGCCGCCGCGATCGTTCGGACCTTGCTCATCAGCCGGGCCGCGGCCCCCTCGAACGTCGACTCGTCCTCCATCGCCAGCACGTCGGGGTGGTAGCAGCTGACGGCGTTGATCATCGCCGAGAGGATGGCCATCGGCGGCGCATTGGCCGGGAAGCCGTCGAAGTGGTTCCGCAGGCCCTCGTGGATCATCTCGTGCTGCGTCAGCAGCCGGCGGAACCTCATCAGCCGCTCCTGCGTCGGCAGCTCGCCGTAGATCAGCAGCATCGCCGTCTCGACAAAGGTGCTGTGCTCAGCGATCTGTTCGATGGGGATGCCGCGATAGCGAAGGACGCCCTTCTCGCCGTCGATGTAGGTGATCGTGCTGATGCACGAGCCGGTGTTGCGCAGGCCCGGGTCCAGGGCGATGTAGCCCGACTGCGACCGAAGCTCCGTCACGTCGACGCCGGGTTCGTGCTCGGAGCCGACGAACACCGGCAGCTCCACCGTCCGCCCGTCGGGAAGGCTGAGCTTGGCTGTCTCGGTCTTCTGCGATGTCTGACTCATGCATCACCCCACATCTCTGGCCCACTGGAAACCATGACCACCGACCCGCCGACCCGGTCGTCCGTGACCGGCGATGCCGCCCAGCCCGTCCTGGCTTTCCCTCAGCCAGGACATTGTATGAAAGACACGGCCCAACTCCAACGTCGCGCCGGGAACCCGTGACGTGGACCGGCCGGCAGCCGCGCCCCGCCTCCGCGGGGGCATGCCCCCGCCAACTACTTCTTCGCGCCGGCGGTGTAGGACTGCTTGAACGTCTTGATCTCGGTCAGGAACCGCTGCTGCAGGTCGTCGCTGAAGGCCTTGGCGTTGGCCAGTTCGTCGCGGAGGCCCTTGGCCACCGTGCCGAAATGCTCGACCAGCGCCTTGGCGAAGGGCAGCACGTCGGTCTTGGGCAGGTCGTCGAGCACGCCCTTGGCCCCGGCGAAGAGCTGGATGACCTGGTCGATGACCTCCATGGGCTGATAGACCGGCTGCTTGAGCAATTCGACCATGCGGGCCCCGCGGTCGAGCTGGCGCTGCGTGGCCTTGTCCAGCTCCGTGCCGAGCTGGGCGAAGGCCTCGAGCTCACGGAAGGCCGCCAGGTCCAGTCGCAGGCTGCCGGCGACCTGCTTCATGGCCTTGATCTGGGCGTTGCCGCCGACGCGCGAGACGCTGATGCCCACGTTGATGGCGGGGCGGATACCGGCGTGGAAGAGCTCGGGCTCGAGGTAGATCTGGCCGTCGGTGATGGAGATGACGTTGGTCGGGATGTAGGCCGCGACGTCGCCCTCCTGCGTCTCGATGATCGGCAGGGCCGTGAGTGATCCGCCGCCGTTCTCCTCCGAGAGCTTGGTGGCGCGCTCGAGCAGGCGGCTGTGCAGGTAGAACACGTCGCCGGGGTAAGCCTCACGGCCGGGCGGGCGACGCAGCAGCAGCGAGAGCTGGCGGTAGGAGGCCGCCTGCTTGGAAAGGTCGTCATAGATGCACAGGGCGTGCTTGCCCTTCCACATGAAGTACTCGCCCATGGCGCAGCCGGCGTAGGGCGCGATGTACTGCATGGGGGCCGACTCCGACGCGCTGGCATTGACCACCACGGTGTAGTCCATCGCCCCGTTGGCCCGCAGGGCCTCGACCACCGCGGCGACCGTCGATTCCTTCTGCCCCACGGCGACGTAGATGCAGTAGACCGGGTCGGGCGTCTGGTGGGTGTAGCGTTGGTTGATGATGGTGTCGATGGCGACGGAGGTCTTGCCCGTCTTGCGGTCGCCGATGATCAGCTCGCGCTGTCCGCGGCCGATGGGGATCATCGAGTCGATGGCCTTGATGCCCGTCTGGAGCGGCTGCTTGACCGGCTGGCGGTCGGCGATGCCCGGGGCGATCACGTCCATCTTCCGCAGCTCGGCCGATTGGATCGGGCCCTTACCGTCGATCGGCTCGCCCAGGGCGTTGACGACGCGGCCGAGCATCCCCTCGCCCACCGGCACGCTCAGCAGTTCGCCCGTGGCCCGGACGCTCATGCCCTCCTTGATGTGCAGGTAATCGCCGAAGATCACGGCACCGACGACGTCCTGCTCGAGGTTCATGATCTGGCCGCGGACGACCCTGCCCGGGCCGACCTCGAACTCGACCATCTCGCCGCTCATCCCCTCGGACAGGCCGTAGATGCGGGCGATGCCGTCGCCCACCTCGATGACCTGGCCGACCTGCGACACCTCCAGCGTGCTGGAGAAGCGCTCGATTTCCTGCTTGATGACGCTCGTGATCTCGTCGGTTCTGATCTTCATGGCTGCCCTTGTCTTCAAGTCCAGGCCCGGCGGTTGTGCCGACGCCCGAGGATGTTCGCGAATCGTTCTGTCGATATTCCCGGATCAGCCGCTGACGGCCACGCGGCCGATGTTCTTGCGGATCCATTCCCGGCCGCTCTGTTCGATCTGCCGGCGCATCAGCCGCAGGCGAGCCGCGACCGAGCCGTCGATCAGCCGGTCACCCATCCGCAGGCGCAGCCCGCCGATCAGGGCCGGGTCCACGCGCTGCTTCAGCACGATCTTGCGGTGCATCGCGGCGCCGACGGCGTCGGCCACCTGGTTCGCCTCGGCGTCGCTAAGCTCGCGGGCGACCTCGGCGTGCACTTCCTCGACGCCCTTGTGCCCGCGGGCCAGGCCCTCGAAGGCCGCGAAGATCGCCTCAAGCTCCCCCAGACGCCCCTTGTGGTTGACCACCTGGAGGAACCGCAGCATCAGGTCGCTGATCCGCCCCTTGAAGATGCGCTCGAGGCTCTCCTGCCGGTCCTTGACGCTCAGCAGCGGCGTCGCCAGCAGGGCCACCAGCTCCGGCTGGCTCCTCAAGAGCGCCGCGAGCTCCTTGGACTCCTCGACCGCGACGTCGAACTGGCCGTCCGTCACGGCCATCTCCAGCAGCGACCGGGCGTAGACCTTCGCCGCCGGGGTCAGCCGCACTTGTTCCTGTTTCACCTGCTTCGTCGCCAAGGCCATCTCCTGGGTAATCGTTCCGTCACGACTTGCGTCGGCACGGCGTCAGTTCTTGCCCTGCCCCCGGCTGAGCTCCGCCAGGGCCTCGGAGACCAGCGCCCGCTGGTCGTTCTCGTTGATGGTGCGGTGGAGGATCTTGCCCGCGATCTGCGTGGCCAGCGAGGCCGCCTCGGCGTGGAGCTGGGCGACGGCCTGCTCCGTGGCCGACTCGATCTCCTTCTGCGCCCGCTGGCGGAGAGCCAGGCCCTCGCGCTCGGCGTCGGCCTTGATCTGTCCGGCGAGCTTCTCGGCCTCACCGCGGCTGCGGTCGATCAATTGGCGTGCCTCGGCCTGCGCCGCGGCCAGGCGAGTCTCGATCTTCGCGAGGGTGTCGGCCGCCTTCTTGGCGGCCTGCTCGGCGTGCTCGAGGTCGTCGTGCAGCTTCTGCTCGCGGGCCCGCAGGCCCTTGAGGATCTTGGGCCAGACCAGGAAGCTCAGCACGCCGAAGAACACGCCGAAGACCACGATCGACCAGATCATCTCCGACGCCACCACGTCCAGCAGCCCGCGATGGGCCTCGTGGGCCGCCGTGCCGTGGGCGGCCGCCTCTTGGGCCACCTCATGCGCCGTCTCGACGGTCTGCTCCGCCCAGGCCGCCGCAGGCACGAGCAGGTTGGTCATCACCGCCAGGAAGATCCGATTTCTCATGGGCATCCTCATCTCATCTCTCAAGCCTTGACCGACGCGCCGCCGGCGCCGTTTGTCGGGTCAAACCGGGCCGGCGCGTTCCCGCGACGGCCCAGGATTAGTCGCATCGCCTCAGGCGGCGGGGAACAGCCCCTTGCCGAGGTTCTGGGCCACGATGATGCCGAAGAAGGTGAAACCTTCGATCAGCGCGGCCGAGATGATCATCTGCAGGAAGATCTGCGTCGCGGCCTCGGGCTGGCGGGCCGTCGACTGCACGGCGTTGGCGCCGATGTTGCTGATGCCCCGGGCAGCGCCGAAGACAAGCACGCCCAGGCCGATGCCCACGCCCAGGATGCCCAGGCCCGCGCCATCCAGCGCCACGGCCAAGCTCAGAAACTGTGTCATGATCCGATCTCCTGTTACCAGTCGTTACGCCAACTCTTGTTTATGTTTGCCCGGCCGTTGGCTTTGCCGGGCGTAGTAGTCGGTGTGGCCCCGTTCAGCCGTGCGTGCCGGCCGGCTCCGCGTGGCCGGGGGTGTGGCCTTCAGGGTCGTAGCCCTCGGAGTGCTCGTGCTCGTGGTCGTCGTGGTGCGTGGCCCCGAGCGAGATAAAGATCACCGTCAGGAACGTGAAGATGTACGCCTGAAGGAAGGCGACGAACAGCTCCATGAACGACAGCGCCGCGGCCCCAAGCAGGGTCATGCCCTTGCCGGCGTAGTTGGCGCCGGTGACGATCATGATGATCAGCGACGCCAGCACCATGTGCCCGGCGACCATGTTGGCGAAAAGACGGATGCACAGCGCGAAGCTCTTGATGCCCAGCCCGACGATCTCGAGCGCGAAGATCAAGAGCCCCACCACCAACAGCAGCGGCGAGAGGTACCAGGGCGACAGCGGCACGGGCCACATGTGCCCGAAGAAGCCCAGCCCGTTCTCCCGCAGGCCGATGCCGATGATCATGCACAGGGAGACGATCGCCAGCCCGGCGGTGAAGTTGACGTTGCCCGTGAACGTCCCGCCGACGTGCGAGAACTTCTCGCCCAGGGTCAGCCCCAGCACCGGGCCGATCGGGATCATCCCCAGCAGATTGCCCAGGAGGATGAAGAAAAAGACCGACCAGACATAGTAGATATAGCGGTCGGTGGCCTTGCCGAGCATGGGCTCGACGACGTCGCGGCGGAGGAACTCGCAGAGGGTCTCGAGCAGGTTCCCGCCGGCGCCGCGGCCGAGGTAGTCCGAGGGCCTGACCTGGTCGCCGACGGCCAGCTTCCTCGCCGCCAGGGCGAACACGACGATGCCCAGCACGGCCGCGGTGACGCTCATGACGTGGTGGTTGGTCAGCCAGGTCGAGCCGAACAGGTAATGCGGCAGCACATGGCTCTCGGGGTTGAGCCCGGCCTCGGCCGCCAGCGTCAGGATCGAGGGCGTCAGCACGCTTTGGTCTCCAACGGTCCGGCCTTCGCCGCCGACCGGGTCCGCGCAGCGAGTCGGGTCAGGTGCCTGCCGATGAGGATCACGTCCATGGCCAGGGCCAGAAGGTACCAGCCGGCGATCCACAACGAAAAGGGCCCGCGCTGGCCGGCCTCGAGGTAGGCCGGCACGATCAGCACCGCCGCCCCGCACAGGCCCAGCCGCAGCAGCGTGCCGACGAGGAACCCCATCGAACCGGCCGCCACCGAGACGCGGAACATCAGCCCCGCGGGCAGCAGCGACAGCATCGCGGCCGCGGTGCAGATCCCCGCCGTCATCGCGCTGAGCTTGGCCTGCTCGGGTCGGCCGAACTGGGCGAGCAGTCCCGACGTCGCCGCCGCGCTGATGCCCAGGACGCCGATCAGCCAGCATGCCGCGGCCATGAACGAGAAACGTCCATCGCTCGCTTTGCCGGTTTGTTCACGAATCTCGTTCATCCTGCCTCGGTTCGTTGCGTCGTTTTTCCTGTCTCGTCCGGCGCTCGAGCCGGCGGACCTCCCGCACCACGTTCATCACCCCCGCCGTCAGGCCCAGCAGGCTTCCGCCGAGGGTCAACCACGGCGAGCAGCCCCACCGTTCATCCGCCAGGTAACCCAGGTAGGTCGACCCGCCGATGACCACCCCCAGCTCGATCCCCACCGCCAGCACCCGGGCCATCGGAGCCAGCGTCGTCCGCAGATCAGGGGCTCGGGGCATTTTCTTCGCCCTATTTCTGCCGGACGGGGCTGACGCAACGAATCTTACTTCAGCGCCACCGACCCGCCGATGATCTCCGACAGTTCGGTCGTGATGGCTGCTTGGCGGGCCCGGTTGTACTGCCGCGTCAGCGCCTTCTTCATGTCGCCGGCCGCCTCGGTCGCCGCCTTCATCGCACGCATCCGCGCGATGTGCTCGCTGACCACCGCCTCGTTGAGGATCTGAAGCAGCCGGACCTTCACCGTCGCGGGCAAGAGCTCAGCCAGCAGCTCCTTGGGCTCGGGCGAGAAGTCGTACTGCACCTCGCCGCGCTTCTCCACCGAACCAGCCGCGCCGGCGGCGGGCTTGGCGCCCGCACTTCCACTTCCGGTGGCGCTTCCGGGGGCGGGGGTGCTCAGCGGCAGGAGCGTCTGGACCTCGACCTTCTGCGTGCTCATCGACTGGAACGTCATCGACACGATCCGAATCGCGTCGAACTTCCCGGCCGTGAACTCGGCCATGTATCGCTCGGCCAGACACTGCACCTGGTCATAGTCGACCTTGTCGCCGAACTCCGAAAGGTAATTGGACACGTCCACCTTGGTGAACCGGAAGTAGGCGCTGCCCTTCCTCCCGATGACCTCGAGATCCTTCGCCACCGCCCCCTGAAGCTGGCGCAGTTGCGCCATCGCCGCCCGCAGGATGCCGGCGTTGTACCCGCCGCACAGGCCGCGGTTGGAGGTGATCACCAGGACGAGTTCGCGTCCGACCGGCTCGGCCGGGGCATTAAGCAGAGGATGTGACCACGATCCGCCGCTGGCCGCGGCGAGCTCGCCGGTAAGCTCAGCGATCTTTCGGCTGTAGGGCCGCGAGGCGATGGCCTTGCGGTAGGCTGCATTAAACCTGACCGTGGCAATCATTTGCATCGTTTTGGTGATGCGCTGGATATTGCCCACGGCCTTCATGCGGCCCTTGATTTCCCGCGTCTTACCCATAGGGCCGACATCATATCGACCCCCCGCCGACGGGCAACTGCTTGGCAGTCATCGTTCTATGTC
Organism: Phycisphaeraceae bacterium; assembly: GCA_020850375.1. The sequence goes on from JADZET010000281.1 coordinate 33,847, forward strand.
ATCCTTACATGCCGGGGCGCGGCACCGACCAGCAGATCACCTCAGAAAAGCTGCGAAAAAATGGGATGGCGCCCATTTTCTCTATTTTCTTCTGCGCCACGTGAAAAAAATCCTTGCTCGGAACGTGCACGGGGTGGATAATCAGACGTAGCCTGCAATGGGCGGCATCAGCCGCTGTTCCTGCCATTTCTTGTCTTAACACAACGCGGCGGAAGGGAGAGCACCGGCGGCGGTATTGCCGGGTCGCCCTCGTGTACCACCCCGCATGCGAGGGCTTTTCTCTTAGCCTTTAATCCAGAGGATCAGATCGCCACACCGGCGGATGAGCATCGGCCGCGGCGATCGGTTTAACGGTATGTAAATGCAGAACTTTCAGATATTCGGCGCGTCACTTGCCCCGGCGAGTGCGGAAGCGCGAGCCGAGCGTCCGCTGCGGCACGTTCTTGGGGATCACGCCGTTGGGGAACATCCGCCGGCGCTCCTCTTCGGACAACTCGTCGAAACCGCCGGTCGCCGTCGGCGCCGTCACGCGGGCGGTCATCGACTTCTGGGGATCGGGACGGATCGCGTCCTTGGCCCGCCGAGCCCGGATGTCATCGGGCACGGGGCCGGGGGTGAAGCCCTCGTAGTCGAACTTCTCCATCAGCACGCCCGTGAGCTTCTCGATCTCGGTCAGCAGGTGGCCGTCCTCCGGCGTGGCGAAGGCCCAGGCCACGCCCCTCCGCCCTGCTCGCGCCGTGCGGCCGATGCGATGGACGTAGATCTCCGGGTCCTCGGGCAGGTCGTAGTTGACCACGTGCGAGATGTGCTCGACGTCCAGCCCGCGGGCGGCGAGGTCCGAGGCGATCAGCACGTCGACGTGGCCCTTGCGCATGGACGACATGACCTTGTTCCGCTTGCTCTGGGCCAGGTCGCCGTGGATCTCGCGGGCCTCGACGCCGTGGGCCTTGAGGTAGCGGGTCACGCCGCTGACGGTGGCCTTGGTCCGGCAGAAGACCAGCACGGTGTCGGGCTGCTCCTTCTTGAGCAGGTGCAGCAGCAGCGCCTTCTTGTCCCACGGCTCGACCGAGAGCACCTGCTGGTCCACGAGCGACACCGTCAGCGAGCCCGAGATGGTGACGATCTTCTCGGCGTCGGGCTTCATGAACGAACGGGCCAGTCGCTCGATTTCCCCGCTGATGGTGGCTGAAACAAAGACGGTCTGGTGCTCGCCGTGGACGAGCTTGAGGATCTTGCGGATGTCGTCGCGGAAGCCGATGTCGAGCATGCGGTCGACCTCGTCGAGGACGACGAACTTGACGTTATCGAAGCTGATCTGCCGCCGGCCCTGGAGGTCCATCACCCTTCCGGGGGTGCCGACCATGATGTGGCCGCCCTGGCGGACGGACTTGATCTGGTCATTCATCGACTCGCCGCCGATGATGCAGGTGGTGCGGATGGGGGTGTGCTTGCCGAGCTCCTCGAGCTCGGCCGCCACCTGAACGGCCAGCTCGCGCGTGGGGACGAGGATCAGGGCCTGCATGGGCACGTCCTTGTCGGACATGTGCAGGATGGGCAGGCCGAAGGCGGCGGTTTTTCCCGTGCCGGTCTTGGCCTGGCCGATGATGTCCTTGCCCGACAGCACGGCCGGGATGAGTTGGGCCTGGATGGTCGTCGGGTGCTTGAAGCCCGCCTCGTCCACCCCCTTGAGCACGCTCGAACGCAGGCCCAACTGGTCAAACGTCACTGACGTGTCGAAGATCTCGCTCATGGTCTGTCTACAACCGCCTCGAACCCCCAAACACCGACGCGCCGCCAGTCCGCACCACGCGGACATTTGCCGTCCTTCGGGGGACAGCCTCCCGCGGCCAACGATCGAATAACCGCCCGGATTGAATTATTCTAACGCCATCACCCTCCTCCCACCACCGAACACCCCCGTGACGCCATGACCTCGCCAAGCCGGCTCGAAATCACCCTCTCCGACCTGACCCGCAATGTCCGCTGGTGGAAATCCATCCTGGAGCCCGGGTGCCTGTTCGGGGCGGTGGTCAAGGCCAACGCCTACGGGCTGGGCGCGGCGAAGATCTCCGAGTGTCTGCTGGGCGCCGGTGCGGATTGTCTGCTGGTCTACAGCCTGGAGGAAGCGGTGGAGCTGCTCCGGGCCGGGCTGACCGCCCGAACGCTCGTCTTCATGCCCACCGACGACCCGTTGGCCGACGCGGACGCCCGCAGCGCCGTCGCGGCTGGTCGCCTCCAATTCTCGGCCGACAGCCCGGCGCAGATCGAACAACTCCGCCGGGCCGCCCGGACACTGGGCAAGCCCATCGACGTCCACCTGCACCTGGACACGGGCATGTCCCGCGCCGGCCTGAGTCCCGAGGAGTTTCGCCAGGCCATCGAAACGATGATCGCGCCAGACCCGTTGCTGACCCTCAGTGGCGTCTATTCCCACCTGGCGACCGCCAACGATGACCTGGACTTCGCCCGCGAGCAGGACCGCCGGCTTGCCGATGCGCTCGCCCCTTACCGTCAGAAGCTTCCGAAGGACTTGCTGGTCCACATCGGCAGCACCTTCGTCGCCTGCCGCGACCGGCGGTTCCACAAGAGCCTGGCCCGCATCGGCCTGGGCCTCTACGGCTACGGCCCCGCCGCCGTGCCCGGCCCGCACCTCGCCCCGCCCGCCGAGCTGCGGCACGTCGTCCGCTGGGTCAGCTCCATCGTCCACGTCCAGACCTACGCGCCCGGCGCGACGGCCGGCTACGACCGCACCTACCGCATCGATCAACCGACGCGCCTGGGGATCGTCCCGGTCGGCTACGGCCTGGGCTATCCCACCGCACTGGGCAACAAGTCCTCGATTCGCATCCTCGACGCCATGGGCCAGCCGATCGGCCACGCGCCGCTGCGCGGCAAGGTCAACATGGACCAGGTGATCATCGACCTGACGGGCCTGCCCGGCGCCGGGGTGGGCGCGACGGTGGAGCTGATCTCGGCTGATCCCGCCTCGGAGTGTGCCCTGCCGCGCCTGGCCAAGCTCGTGGGCACGCACTGCTACGAGATGCTCTGCCGGGTGAGCACGCGCGTGCCGCGCGTCTACGTCTGACCCACGGCGATTCGCCTCATTAAAAAACCTACGCCCTTTCGGACGTGGGTGTTGATGATCGACGTCCTAGCTTCCTCGTCTATTGCTCAGCGCCCGCAGGTTCGGGCTGGGGAGGCTGGGTGCACGGGCAGGACCACGCGACACTCTCCATCGCGGCCTTGGCGACGTTGAATACGTCGGTGTTGTCACCGTAGGCCGGGCCCCAGCCGGGATGCGACTGAGCCAAGCCCGGATCCTGCTTGGTCGCCAGCTCCAGGAACTTTTCCGCGCCGGCGCCATGGGCCCAGAGGCGCACGAGCTCATTGGTGTGGTTGCCCGTGTGGAACCGCGCCCCGGGGAGCTGGCCCTTGCCGTGGTTGACGATCGGCTGCATGAACTGCTTGTCCGATTCCGGGCCCAGGAGCAGGCCGTTGCCGTGGTCGGTGGTGATGATGACCAGGTTCTCGTCCCAGCCGCCGTGGGATTCGACCCACTGGACAACGGCCTCGACGGCGTCGTAGAAGTCCGACAGCTCGTGGACGAGCATCTTCAGATCGTTGGAGTGAGCGCCCCAGTCGGGCGCGCCGCCCTCGACCATCAGGAAGAATCCCTTGGGGTTCTGGCTAAGAACATTCAGCGCGCCCTGGGCCATCACGGCCAGGCTCGGGGTGTCGCGTTGGTCGTCGGGCAGGTCGTGCGTGGTGGCGATCTTGCTCGGCGCCATCGGCACGCCCAAGACGCGGGCCGGGGGGGTCTTCGTCGTCGCCAGGTCCTCGAAGTCCTTGCGGGACTCGAGGAGCGTCCAGGAGGTCTTGCCGCCCTTGAGCAGCTTCCACGTCGCCTGCCCGCCGACGTAGCGGTAATCCGGTGTCTTGCCGGCGGCCTCGGCCGCTTCGACCATGGGGTTGCCCGCGCCCATGACGACGGTGAGCTTGCTCCTGACCATCTGCTGGGCGATCTGGGTGTAACTATCTCGCTGGAGCACGTGGGCCGAGAAGCCCGCCGGGGTCGCGTGCGCCAGCGGCACGGAGGTGACCACGCCGGCCGACTTGCCCAGCTCGATCGCCACCTCGCAGAGGTTCTTGACCGGCTGGCCGTCGTTGTCCACGCCGATCGCGGCGTTGTAGGTCTTGACGCCGGCGCCCATCGCGGTCGCGGCCGCGGCCGAGTCGGTCGGGCTCTGTTTGAGGTAGGCGTAGCCGGCGAAGAGGTCCTCGCCCTCGATCGGCGTGCCGTCCCACTCCTTGGCCGGGTCATAGCCGCCATTGGGAGCTGAGCCCTTGCCGCCGTCGGTCAGGGGATAGGTCGTCACCGGCAGCTTGACCGCAAACGCGTCGGTCGGCGCGTGCCCGAGCTCGCCGTCGCGGTAGTACGCCCCGGCGTCCCAGGACTGCCAACCCGTGCCGTCGCTGATCATCACGATGACGTTCTTGGCCTTGCCCGCGGCCCACGATGTCGAGGCCCACATCAGCCCCGCCGCCACAATCGACACAACCTGCCAACGACTCTTGAGCATGTCAGATCTCCTCAGATGGGGACCCATTATGTTAGCGAGATGGGCCGGTCCTTGTTCGCACGTCGGTTCGGCTTCCCTGGTGGGAAATCGTGCATCCTGGACGGAACAATCATTGACTTTCATCCTCCCGCGCAGAACAATCGCCCTGACCCACCGTCAAGGAGACTCGCATGGCGCCTCACCTCCTTTCGCCCAGGCCGTGGCAGACAGCCCTTCTGCTGCTCCTGTTCATCGCAGGCTGCCGGCACGCTTCCCTGGTGGTTACTCGCGATGGCCAACCCACCCTGCGTCCGATGAGCCGCCAGGAGCAGTCCGGCGACCTGGCCTACGCCGCGCCATTCCCCCGCTACGCCGCCGCGCCCACCGACGGCAAGGGGCGCGTCTTCCTCGTCGCCCTGGGCTCGAACATCGCTAACTTCGCTCAGGAGATCGTCAACCAGCGCCAGGCCTGGCTGGACGCCGGCTTCGAGCCCAAGGAAGTGATCTGCTACTACGTCAAGCCCGACAAGGGCGACTATCTCAGCGACCGTGCGCAATTCGACGCGCTCAGCCTGCAACTCGCATGTTTCTACATCGCCGCGCCGAGTCTGATCAAGCGGCATCTACTCGAGGCCGCTGAGCAGAAGCCGCGGGCCGTCTACCTCTACTTTACCAGCCACGGCAGCTACCCCCACTCCGTGCGCATGCCGCCGAGCATGCGCACGTCCCCCGAAAAGGCCTTTCTTATTGACCAGCACCCCGGCTTCGACGACCACCGGCTCGCCACCGACGCCACGGAGGCCGGCACGGTCGACATGCTCATGAAGCTCCACGCCGAGAAGGCCGGCGCGGACCCGGCCGACTTGTTCCTGACACCGGCCGTGCTGCGTCAGTGGTTGCTGGCGTTTCCCGACTCGACGAAGAAGGTCGCCGTGCTCCAGGGCTGCTACAGCGGCGGGTTCGTCCACCGCGACCCGGACTTCCCCACCGCGGACATGACCACGCTCGAGGGCGTGCCCAATCTCATCGCCATCACGGCCTCGCGCCACGATCGGCCGAGCTTCGGCTGCGGGCCCGGCCAGGATCAGACCGTCTTCGGCGAGCTCTGGAACAAGGAGCTCGCCGCCAGCCTGTCCAACGGCCTCGAGGTGGATTGGGCCTCGCTCTACCAGGCCGTCCGCAAGGCCGTCAACGACGCCGAGATCGAACGCGACATGCCCGTGATGTACCGCTCCTGGCCGATGATGCTGACGACACCGGCGGCCACACAGCCGTCGAAGTGAAGGGGAGGCCATCGTCTGCGCGGGTCTGAACCCCTGATCAGCCCGCGTGGATCTCGAGCACTTCCAGCACGGCCTGAAGGTGCCTGGGGTCGCCGTCGGACGCCAGCACGGCCGGGGTGGTGACGGCCAATAGCCCGCGTCGCACGTCGGCCAGTTGCGCCCAGTCGGGATCGACGGGTAGGCCGAGGTCTTTTCGCTGGTGGGCGACGAGCCGGCAGAGCTTGCGGCCGGCGAGGCGTTCTTTCTGGGCCCAGTAGAGGTGCTCGAAGTAGACGGCGTCCTCGACCCAATGTCCCGGGCGCGTCTCGGCGAAGTCCAGCAGCACGGCCGGGCCGGCGGGGGCGGGGTCGCGGGTCATGGCGTTGCGCAGGTGCAGGTCCCCGTGCACCCAGCCGTCGATCGGCCGCTCCTCCCAGATCTTGGACCACTGCTTGAACTTCTTGTGGACCTTCTTGAGGGCCTTGTTCCACTGCTGCTCGTTGGGCAGGCTGTGCAGGCCGACGTTCTTGCGGGCCTTGTCGTAGGCGGCCTCCCAATCAACGCGTTTGGGCGCGCCCTCGAGCGGATAGACCGAGGAGGCGTGATAGAACTGGCTGATGGCGTGGACGAGCAGGTCGAACTCCTTGCCCGCCCAGCTCGTGCCCAGCGGGCCGTGGGGCAGGCGCTCCATGACCACCCAGGCGAAGTCGTACCCCCCGAGCGTGTCGCCGCCCTGGATGAGTTGCGGCGCGACGTGGCCGTGCGGCTGGAGACGGCGGAGCCAGGTCAGCTCGCGCGGCGGGACGGGGAGCTTGACGACGACCGAGGCGTCCGTGCCGTCATCGTGGCGATAGCGGGCGTAGCCGGTCATGGCCCCGCCGCGCTGCCAGTCGGTGCGGAACCAGTGCAGGTCGTGCAGCCGGCCGTGGCAGGCCTGCTCGAGCACGGGGGCCAATGCCGCGCCCAGGGGCCGGTCGGCCGGGCCCTCGGTCTGGATCGGGAAACGGTAGGGGTGGGTATCGTCCGCCCCCGCCAGGCCAGGCCGCGGGGGCAGATGCTGATCTTGACTGGACCTCTGCGTCATTCGCGGTTCTCGAAGGGCCGCGCCAGCTTCAGCCAGACAGGACGCCCGAAGAACACCTACAACCCTAGCCTTGAAATCGGACCGATGCAAGGGCGAATTGAGGGCGGATCACACGTCCGGCATGATCCCTGTTCGGCCTTC
>JADZET010000282.1 GCA_020850375.1 Phycisphaeraceae bacterium
CGCATGGCCGGCGACAACGCCATGTGGATGCCCGGCACCGACCACGCCGGCATCGCCACCCAGACCGTCGTCGAAAAACGCGTCCTCGCCGAGGAACGCAAGAAACGCACCGACTTCGCCCGCGAGGACTTCGTCGCCAAGATCCAGGCCTGGAAGGACGAGTACGAGGCCACCATCACCAATCAGCTCAAGCGCATGGGCTGCTCCTGCGACTGGGACCGCCAGCGCTTCACCATGGACCGCGTCTGCGCCGCCGCCGTGCGTGAGGCCTTCTTCCAACTCTTCAAGGACGGCCTGATCTACCGCGGTAAACGCCTGGTCAACTGGGACCCCGCCACCCAGACCGCCCTGGCCGACGACGAAGTCGAGATGCAGGACATCGACGGCCACTTCTACTACCTCAAGTATCCCCTCGAAGACGGCTCGGGCTTCGTCACCGTCGCCACCACCCGCCCCGAGACGATGCTCGGCGACACCGCCGTGGCCATCAACCCGCGCGACCCTCGCGCCCCGGGTCTGCGCGGCAAGAAAGTCCGCCTGCCCATCGTCAACCGCCTGATCCCTATCGTCGAGGACGATTACGTCGTCCTGCCCGTCTCCCTCGGCGGCGACCCCAACGACGCCAAGGCCCAGTTCGCCACCGGCTTCCTCAAGGTCACCCCCGCCCACGACGACAACGACTACCTCATCGGCCAGCGCCATGGCTTACCGATCATCAACGTCCTCGCCCCCGACGCCACCATCAGCAAAGACCACGGCTGGCCCCCGGAAGAATGGTCCGCCACTTCCGGGGGGGGCAATGAAGCCGAGTTCGTCCTCGGCATGGACCGCTTCGAAGCCCGCGAAGCCGTGGTCGAGTGGTTCCGCAAGGAAAAGCTCCTCGAAGAGGTCAAGCCCTACCGCCACAGCGTGGGCCACTCCTACCGCAGCCACGTGCCCATCGAGCCCTACCTCAGCGATCAGTGGTACGTGAAGGTCACCGACGAACGCCTCGCCGGCGCCGCCCTGCGCGCCATGGACCCCGCCCAGCGTGGCGACTCCAAAGGTTGCACCTGGAAATCCGGCGACCCCTTCGCCCCCTCTCCGTCAGAGCCGGGCTCTATGAGCCCGGTCCGGGCACCCAGTGCCCGGCTCGGACAGACCGAATGGGAAGGCCAACTCCGCTTCATCCCCGAACGCTACGCACGCAACTTCCAGGCCTGGCACGAGAACATCCGCGACTGGTGCATCTCCCGCCAACTCTGGTGGGGACATCGGATCCCGGTGTGGAAACGCGAGACATTTCGGCGAATTAGACCGTCAGATCAGTACCCTGCCGACTCCGCGCTTGGCACTGAAGAACGGCTGACCCATATCAACAATGTTGAAATCGGATATCAGCGTCAGTGGGAAAGTGATGGAAATGAGTATGAGTACATCTGTGTTCCATCTGGACATGTTGAAATCGAGCAACAACTAGAGCGGCTGGGGTATGCCCAGGACCCCGACGTCCTGGACACCTGGTTCTCCAGCGCCCTCTGGCCCATCAGCACCCTCGGCTGGCCCGACCCCCGGAAGTTTTCCGCGGAATTCCCCGACGGTGACGCCGCGCTCCAAGCCTGGAACCCCAGCACCGTCCTCTCCACCGCCCGCGAGATCATCACCCTCTGGGTCTCGCGCATGGTGATGTTCAACCTCTACTTCCGCGACTGTCTGCCCTTCAAGGACGTCTTCATCCACGCCATGATCCAGGACGGCCAGGGACGCAAGATGAGCAAGTCCCTCGGCAACGGCGTGGACCCGCTGGACATCATCGCCACGCACGGCGCCGACGCCATGCGTTTCACGCTGGCCCAGATGACCACGCAGACGCAGGACGTCCGCATGCCCGTCGCCCATGATGAGAAGTCCGGCAAGAACACCAGCCCCAAGTTCGACAACGGCCGCAACTTCGCCAACAAGCTCTGGAACGCCGTCCGCTTCGCCCTGGGCAACCTCACCACCGGCCGCCCCGAGGGCGACGTCACGCCGCACCTGAGCCTCGCCGACCGCTGGATCCTCTCACGACTCGCGCGCACCATCGCCACCGTCGACGCCGCCCTGGCCGACTATAACTTCAACGTCTACGCCCAGACGCTCTACGACTTCGCCTGGCGCGACCTCTGCGACTGGTATCTCGAGGCCATCAAGCCCGTCGTCCAGACGGACACGCCTCCCGGGGGCGCCGCCCGCGCCACCCTCGCGGCCTGCCTCGACGCCCTGCTGCGCCTCCTGCACCCCGTGATGCCCTTCCTGACCGAGGAGCTCTGGTCGCATCTCAACCGCGCCTGGCCCGTCCGCACGCTGCCCGGCCTGGATCTACCGACCAGCGACCTGTGCATCACCGCCGCCTGGCCCACGGCCGCGCCGAGTCTCATGAGCGAAACCGCCGAGACCGACTTCGAGCTATTGCGCAGCGTGATCTCCGCTGTGCGCGAGGTCCGCACGACCTACAAGGTTCCCCCGCGTCAGAAAATCACCGCCTCAGCCAAGGCCTCCGCCGCCCTCTCCGCCAAGCTCCTCGAACACCGCGGCCTGCTCGAGACCCTGGCCAACATCGAGCCGCACGAGATCGGCCCGCACGCCTGCAAGCCCGACGACGCCGCCGCCACCGTGGTTGGTCATGTCGAGATCTACCTGCACGGCCTGGTCGACGCCGGCGAGGAGCGCAAGCGCCTGACCAAGCGCCTCGAGGACGTGTCAAAATCCATCGGCACCCTCCAGGGCCGGCTCTCGAACGAGAGCTACATCAGCAAAGCTCCTCCCGCCCTGGTCGAGCAGACCCGCGCCCAGCTCGCCGCCGCCGAGCGCGAAAAACAAGCCCTCGAGGCCCAGCTCGCGGGCCTGGCGTAATTTCATTGAGGACATTTACCACAGAGGGCACGGAGGACACGGAGGAAGACACAGAGTCAACACACAGAGAGTTGTGCATCACTCCGTGTCTTCTCCGTGTCCTCCGTGTTCTCCGTGGTTAACTGCATCTACGCCGCCGCCGTGCGGGCCAGCGATTGCAGGCTCTGGGCGATCTGTTCGGGTGTCAGGCTCGCCTGGATCAGCGCCGCCTGCGTCACGGCCTTGGGCATGCCGTAGACCACGCAGGTCTCC
>JADZET010000283.1 GCA_020850375.1 Phycisphaeraceae bacterium
AGCCCGAGGAGCACCAGACGATGTGGTGCGACGCGCTGATGGAGGTCACGCGGCGCTGCGGTGCGGCCGGCTGGCTGAACTGGCCCTACGCCGACAGCCCCGATCCCAAGGCCGACATCTCCGCCGGTTCGGGCCTGTGGACGGGCGACACAACGCGCCTCAAGCACTGGGGCCGCCGCTTCGTGGAGCTGGCCGCCGAGCTCAAGAAAGCCACCCCCACCTGGACCGAGCCCCGGCGCGTGATTGAGCTGGACATGGCCGAGTACCTCTACGAACACGACGGCGCGCCGGCCCATGCGATGCTGCGTCAGATCGTGGCCGACGGCCTCGACGGCGGCGTGGCGGTGAAGTGGAAGTCCTGAGGATCGCTCGCGAATCTACAGCCGGTGCAGCAGCAGCCAGAACGTGGCGCTCAGCAGCAGGTTCATCCCTGACGGCTCGGGGATGACGGCCGCGTCGAGCGCCACGCCCTGCGGGGTGAGCAGGTTGATGAAGGCGTTGATGTCCTGCACGTTGATGTGGCCGTCGCCGTTGGGGTCGGCCAGCGCCAGGTCCATGTCGGGGAACGCGGCGTAGTAGTTGTCGAGGTTGGTCAGGGCCAGGACGAAGGGGTTGATGTCCTGGACGTTGGCCAGGCCGTCGCCGTTGAAGTCGCCGGGGACGGTCGGGTCGGCCGTGACGTGGTTGACCAGGGGGTTGAGGTCCAGCCGCATCACGCCCTGGCCGGCGTTGGTGAAGTCGAGGATGACCTTGTTGACGTAGGGCGTGGTGCTGCCGGTACCGAGGATTTCGCCGGCGTAGCCGCTCGTCAGCACGTTCATCCCCACGACGCCGCCGATGCCGGGGATGTCCACCACGCCGGCGATGATATCGGTCCAGACCAGGTCGACGCCCTCGGTGGTGGGGAGGGTCAATTTCTCGACGTTGACCAGGGGGATGAGCGTCGAGCCTCCGACGCCGCCGACCTCGAGCTCATCGACGACGTCGCCGCCCTCGTCCGTGGTGTGCTCATAGTCGATGCCCAGAGCCTCGGCGGTGGCGGTGGAGATGATGACCGTCTGGGCCCCGGTGTCCAGGAGCATGGGGCCGGCGAAGCGTTTGTCGCCGTTGGCGGTCTTGACGCCGTCGATCATGGGCAGGGCGGCGTAGGTGGGGGTCGGGTCGCCGGGCTGCAGGACGCCGGCGAACTCGGGCGCGAGCATGGAGAGGCTGACGTGGTAGCTGGAGCTGGTCGGCGAGGGCCGCACCGAACTGAAGGTGACGCCGATGAAGTCCCAGTCAGCCATGGGCTGGAGGTCGAGGTTGACTACGCGTCCCGCCATCGCCGGCATGCCGACGACGGCGGCGAACGAACCGATGTTCAGCGTGCGCGAGCCGAAGGCCCGAACGTTGGAGATGCGCGTCTCAGGCCCGCCGCCGAAGCCGCCGGAGTAGACCAGGTCGTAGGGGATGTAGACCTCGAGCCACTGGTCGACGGCGACGCCGGTCTCGTTGTAGTAAACGGGGGTGTTGTCGGCCCGGCGGGCCTGCTGGTAGTTCTCGTCGTCGATGTAGGCGAGGTTCGCCAGGAGGATGCCGTTGGCGCCGGTGTCGAGCAGGGCGGTGTTGTAGAGCTGCGGGCCGATCAGGGTGTTGGTGCCGGGGTTGAACAGGCCGAAGGTCACCCGCGGCTGGTCCAGGGCGAGCAGGTCGGCCGGGCCGAGGTCGATCCGCGGGGCGGCCTGGACGGCGACGGTCGTCAAAAGAGCGAGGAAGCCTGGCAGAAGCCGCAGGGGCTGACGTAGGGACGGCAGGGTCGCCATGGGGGGCTCCTGACGGGGGGAATTGGCTGCGAATCGCCGGGGCGACGCCCCGGCACGGGGAGGGCTACAAGCAAGATTACCGCGCGGTGGGAGGGATGGCTATCTTTTTTTTCATGTTGACACGGGGTTTTTCCGGTGTGATTTATAATTGGGGCAACACACCCGTCACAGGGGCGGCTGATCGGCGAGCTTGGGTATGTCCACGACCAGGCAGTTTGGCGTTCTTGGCCTGGCGGCGGCGGCGCTGACCTGGGCCGGTGTCTGTCACGCGGCGCCGATCCAGATGAACCTCCAGGCCACCTTCGCCGACACCAAGGCGGTGATCTCCGCCGGCGGACAGGCGGACATCGTCGTGCTCGGCGACTCGTTGGCGTTCGACGGCCTGGGCTGGTCAAGCTGGGTTCCCTATTTCCGCGGCAAGATGCAGACGCGGTACGGCAACGCCGGCGCGGGCTATCAGTCCTTCAGCTCGCTGACGGGCGTGACCGGGCACACCGGCTCGTGGGTGTTCAGCGGCCCGAACGAGGACCACCGCGGCCAGTTCGCCATCGACGGCCTCTGGGGCGCCACCGCCCAGGCGGGGTCGTTGGCCTGGTTCATCTTCAACAACCCGCAGGCGGAGCTTTACTACCGCACCGACGGCCGGGCCGGGTCGTTCAACATCCTCGGCTCGGCGGGGCAGGTCCTGACGACGATCGACAGCCGCAGCGACACGCCCGGCGTGGGCGTCTGGTCGCACGACTTCGGCACGGGCCCCAGGTTCATCCAGATCCAGACCCTCGAGAACGAGATGGTCACCTTCCTCGGGGCCCAGAACAAGACCTCGAACCCGGGCGTGCGCGTCGATCGCGCGTCGAACTCGGGCTACCGACTGGTGTCCTACCTCCAACGCGACGTGTCCTTCGACCAGGAGATGTCGCTGCTCGACCCGGACCTGGTGGTCCTGGCCATCGGGCAGAACGACGGGGGCATCCCCTCGACGGATTACCTCAGGCTCTACAGCGACCTGCTGGACCGAATCTCCTTGGCCTCGCCGTCGAGCGAGATCCTGGTGGTCACGCCCTACAACTCCGGCAGCGGACACCTGCCCTACCTGATCGAGTGGCAGGCCCAGGTGGCCGCGGCGCACAACGTGGGGTTCCTCAACCTCTACAGCGGGATCGCCAACGGCTCACGATCGTTCTGGTGGAACAACGGCTACCTCTACTCCGACTACCTGCACT
>JADZET010000284.1 GCA_020850375.1 Phycisphaeraceae bacterium
GCCCCTCGCGCGGGGCGGCCCGCACGACGGTTCCGAGCACCATCGTCTCGCCGTGTCGGACGACCACGGCCCCGTCGGCCTGCTTGGCCAGTTTGCCCGTCTCGATGCTCAGGGTGCGACCGCCGAGTTCCATCTCAACTCTTGTGACTGCCATCTTGTCTTGTCCTCGGCCTGATCTGTTGCAGGCCGGCGGCCCGCCGCGGCGCGGCAATAGACCGCCTCTTTCGAAGGGGCAGGCAAGGGTTGAGTCCGATTCGAGTCAAGCGGTCGACAGAGAGATTGGCGCTGCACCCCGTAAGTCAAATCGCGTCGTTCTCACGGCCGCTCCCGTTGTGCCCCGTATGCACCGGAGCAACCCTTCCGGGATCCGGGGGTTCCGGGGGTTCCGGGGGGCGGCGCCAAGCCCGCTGTCTTCCGTCCTTGCACTGCCGGTTGTACTTCAAACAACAGGCCCCCGGATCGCCGGGGGTCCATGGGTGTTCATCGTTTACTTGCGCAGGCCGAGCTTGCTGATCAGGTCCAGGTAGCGCGGCCGATCGGTCCGCGAGAGGTACTGCAGCAGGCGGTTGCGGTTGCTGACCATCTGAAGCAGGCCGCGCCGCGAGGCGAAGTCGTGCTTGTGCGTGCGGAAGTGATCGGTCAGCGTGTTGATCCGCTCGGTGAGGACAGCCACCTGGGTCTCGGGCGAGCCGGTGTCCTTGTCGTGGCGGCGGTGCGAAGCGATGATCTGGGTCTTCTTTTCTGCGGCAATCATGGAGCTGGTTTCCTCGGTCCGGTCTTTCAGGGAGAACTCCCGGAACACTTCCGGGGGTGGCGGGGCGTCACAAGCTCCCGGGCGGACCTCATTTTGTCCCTTACTGTTGTGAATGGGGAAGTTTAGCAGACGCCTAAAGGGGTCGCAACTGATTCGTTGTGACCTGTCTAGCGAGGACTCCTCGATTCTCCAGCCCACAATGCAGAGCTGTAGCGACCAGCGAGGAACTAAGCCAGAACAATGTTCAACATGGCGGCCGGCAATATAATCGCATAAAGCCTTACAAGACAAATAATTGTGTGTGTTTGCCGGGCGACGCGATGAAAAAGAAACGCGCGCTGACCAGGATCGATCCAACAGATTTGAGCACGTCCGGATCGCTCCTGAGCGGGTCTTCTCGATGAGTTAATGATCCACAGAAACAAAAAAAGATGCAAATCTACATCGTCTTGATTTATACTGCGGGGAGTAGGTATCAGGCGCATCATGAAGGGATTTCACGGCTGAGCAGAACGCACGTCGTGCACGTGTGTTCCGTAAGGCACATCGCCCCAGGAGGTAAACCATGAGAATCGCTTTGACCGTCTCGCGATCCATGCTGGCTGCCACGATCCTCGCTTGTTGTCCGACGGCGTTAGCGAGCGAGCAATACACGCCGGCGATCATTGATCCGGCTCTCACAACGACAAACTTTCAGCCATTTGAGAGCGGGGCGGTGACTGTCGGTTGGTCATTCCGCGTGCTTGAGCCGGTCATCATCAAGGCCGTGGGCTTTTTCGATGAAGGCAAGGATGGCCTGGTGAATGCCCATGTCGTGAGCATCTGGGATGGTGATGGTCAATTCTGGGGCCAGACCTACATTAACTCAAGCACCACACATGACCTTCAGGGGGATTACCGCGTCCGGGGCAAGCTCAACCCTCCGACGTTCGCGCCAGGAGATGTGGTTGTCGTGAGCACGACGTATCGAATGTTGACCGACACGGACCCGGAATTTGTTCAGGACCTATTTCCTACCAGTTCACTCGATGTCGATCTGAATGCGATGCAGGTCGATCCACGCATTGAGATTCTGTCCACCAATCTCTACTCAGTCATTGCTGATTATCCATTGGATTTGGTCTTGCCGAACAGATTCCCGACCGAAACCTTCGCCCCCGAGCCAATTTATGACCAGCAGAACAACGTGATCGGCCAGAAACAGGCGGTCTTCCTGGCCGCGAATGTCTATCTTATGACGCCTGAGGTGCCAGAACCTGGCACGGCAGTGGCATTAATCACGTTCGGCGCACTGGCACTGGCGCGACGCCGGGTAGAGCGCTGAATCGGTGGAGGGTCGCTGAGATCCGATGAAGCTGAGTCCTCAGGAGCGATTATGCCGCGCCAGACGGGATGTTCAATCGTTAACGGGAAATGCTAGACTACAAGGCCTTATGGCCACTCACGCAACGGCGCCCAATGCCAGATACACCCAATCCTCGATCGCCTTTAAAAGCGCTCAAAACCTGATGCCCGGGGGGGTCAGCTCGCCGGTCCGTGCGTTTAAAGCCGTGGGGCGCAGCCCTTTATTCATCCGCGAGGGCAAGGGCTGCCGGGTCACCGATCTCGACGGCAACGTCTACGTCGACTACGTCGGCGGGTACGGCCCGCTGATCCTCGGCCACGCCCATGACGCGGTGGTGGCAGCCGTCGCCAAGGCGGCGGCGCGAGGCATGGGCTTCGGCATGAGCACCCAGGGCGAGATCGACCTGGCCCAGCTCGTCACGGCCGCCCTGCCGTCGGTCGAGCGTGTGCGGTTCGTCAACAGCGGCACCGAGGCGACGATGAGCGCCATTCGCCTGGCCCGCGCCGCCACGGGGCGAACGAAGATCATTAAATGCACCGGCTGCTACCACGGCCACAGCGACGGCCTGCTCGTTGAAGCCGGTTCAGGGGCCACCACGCTCGGGACGCCCAGCTCCCCCGGCATCCCCGAGGCGATCACGAGCCAGACCGTGCTGGCGCCTTACAACGACCTGCCCGCCATGGAAACGGCGTTCAAGAATTTCCCTGGGCAGATCGCGGGGATCCTCATCGAGCCCATCGCCGGCAATATGGGCACGGTGCCCCCAGCGGCCAATTACCTCACGGGCCTGCGCGCCCTGTGCGACCAGCACGGCGCGTTGCTGATCTTCGACGAGGTGATGACCGGCTTCCGCGTGGCGTATGGGGGAGCTCAGGAGCGCTACGGCATCAAGCCCGATCTGACCTGCCTGGGCAAGATCGTCGGCGGAGGCATGCCCTGCGCCGCCTACGGCGGGCGGGCGGACCTGATGCGGCGGATCTCACCCGAAGGCCCCGTCTACCAGGCCGGCACGCTCTCGGGCAACCCGCTGGCGATGGCGGCCGGCGGCGCGACGCTGACGATCCTGCGCGACAGCAAGCCATACCCCCAGCTCGAGAAGACCTCGGCCGCACTCGAGATAGGCATGCTCGCGGCGGCGAAGAAGGCCGGCGTGCCGCTGGTCGCGCAACGCGTCGGCTCGATGATCACCTTCTTCTTCGCCGACCAGCCCGTGACGAACTACCAGGACGCCCTGCGCTGCAACACCAAGGCCTACACCGCCTTCTTCGGCGTGATGCTCGACCAGGGCGTGGTGCTGCCGCCGAGTCAGTTCGAGACGTGGTTCGTCAACATCGCACACGACCAGGCCGCTCTGGCCCAGACCCTTTCCGCCGCCGAGGCCGCGCTGGCCGCCGCGGCGAAATGTTCGTAAAACAACGGCCCGTTGGGTTCCCATCGCCCGCCGTTCGCAAGGAGTTTCTCCCATGGCCGCCGCCCAAAACGCCAAGTTCCGCGTCCTCGCCGCCGACAAACTCGACGAAGAGGGGCTCGACTACATCCGCTCCCAGCCCGACGCCGAGCTGATCAACAAGCCCGGCATCACCGAGGAC
>JADZET010000285.1 GCA_020850375.1 Phycisphaeraceae bacterium
AAACGGTAACCACGAGAGGATCCAGCCATGCCCAGCTTCATCTTGGGGATGAACGCCAAGCTCTATTTCGGCGCTGCCGGCACCACGGCCGCGACGGAGATGACCAACGTCCGCAACGTCACGCTCACCCTCGAGGCCGGCGAGGCGGACGTCACCACGCGCGCTAATCAGGGCTGGCGAGCGACGGCCCCCACGCTCCGCGAGTGCACGTGCGAGTTCGAGATGGTCTGGGACCCCGCCGACGCGGGGTTCACGGCCATCAAAGACGCTTTCCTCGCGGCCGGGACGGTGGCGCTCAAGATCCTCGACAAGGCCGGCGGCCAGGGGCCGGACGGAGATTTTTCCATCACGTCGTTCAGCCGCGGCGAACAACTCGAAGAGGCGATCACCGTCAGCGTGACGGCCAAGCTCGCCGCCTTTAGGGATTGGATCGAAGGGAGCTAACTGCCTATGAAGACTTTCACCGACAACGCCAGCCGGTCGTGGACCATCCAGCTCACGCTCGACGCGGTCAAACGCGTCAGGAACCTGGTGGGCATCAACCTGCTCGAGCTTGAGGGAGGCGATCCACCCCTGCTGACCCGCTTGGGCACCGACGTGCTGCTTCTGTGCGACGTGATCTACGCACTGATCAAGCCGCAGGCGGATCAGCGACAGGGCGGCGGCGTGTCGGACGAGCAGTTCGCGGCGGCGCTGGGGGGTGACGCGATCCTGGCGGCGCAGACGGCGTTTTATGAGGAGCTCGTGGATTTTTTCCGGGGGCTGCATCGCGGCGATCTGGTCAAGGTCGTCCAGATGCAGCGGCGGATGATCGACCTGGCGGTGGCACGCATCGAGACGCGGATCGACGGGTTCGACCTCGAGGCAGCCGTCAGATCGACCCTCTGTGCGGTGAGCGAGGGCAGCGAGTCGAACCGTGGCGGCTCATCTATGAGCTTGCCGGCGTCGTCGGCATCGACCCCGGGCCCCTGACGCTCCGCGAGCTCCTGGCCATGGCGGAGGGACGCAGTCGCCAAGAGTGGAGCCACACGTCGACGATCCTCGCCATGCTCGCCAACACGCACCGCGACCCCCGGAAGAGCAGGCCGTTCAAACCCCGTGACTTTGACCCCTACGCCCGGATCGATCAGCGCGATGAGGCCATCGCCATCGACGATCTGGGTGTGCTCAAACAAGCCTTCATGCAGATGCGGAGGTAACTCACATGACGCGCACGCAGACGATCGTGTTCATCGTGGTCCTGGTCTTCCTGGCGGTGATCCTGGCGGCCTGCGCCGGGTTCGACATGGGGGACGTCGTCAAGGTCCGCACGCCCAACGCCATTCAGCAGACGGTCGGATTGCCGGCCACGACCTCGCTCAACGAGGCCGAGAGCGAGTACCAGGGCTGGCTCAGCGACGTGCAGCGCACGGGCTCGCAGTGGAAGGCCAATATCGACAAGGCCAACGCCATCCGGGCGACGTTCAATCAGCTCACGCTCTCCGCCCTGGATGAAGTGGGCCCGACGCTGGCCGGCGTGCCCGTCCTCGGCCCCGTTCTGCCAGCGGCCACGGGGATCCTCGGGCTATTCTTTGGCGTGTCCAAGTTGCGCAAGGAGAAGGAAGACTCGTACAACGCGGGGTTGGAGAAGGGCAAGGAGTTTGGCACGGCCGATGCGTAGCGCAGCGGGCATCAGTCCTTGATGAGGTCATAGCGGAGTTCATGGATGGTGGTCATGGCCCGGAACAGGTGTTCCCCCCAGTGTTGATCAAAACACCACCGCCACTCCCACACCGCATTGGATTGGCCGAGGGACGTACCTGATTGCCAGTGCGCCAAACCTCTATGAAGTTCTTCATAGATCTCCGCCAAGTCGTCGTCGAGGATGAACGCTCGGTCCGCGCTGCACTTGTCCTCTGCGTCCGGTTCATCGCTCATGTGCGACTGGTAGATCGCGCGAAGATCTTCGCCGAGCGTCTGCCCCAATGCCTGCAACACCGCCCGGAAGTCGCAGGCAACGTGAACCTGTTCAGTATGTTTGACGCAATCGGCCCATCGCAGCGGGAGAACAGCCAGATGGAGGCGGGCCAATGCCGTTTCCAGTAGCCGGTACTGATCCTTCAGCCGCCCCTTGCAGAGTTCATCGATCAGCCGGCAGTAGTCGGCGGCTGCCTCTGCAAAGGCTGGGGCGTATTTGAGGTTGTCGTCCGACATGCCCATGGTGCGATTGTACCCCCGTGGCATCCGAGGTGACTCACCATGCCCAGCAACACCAACGCCATCCGCGCCGGCCGGGCCTACGTCGAGCTCTTTGCCGACTCGAGCAAGCTCATCCGTGGCCTGCGCCTCGCCCAGGCCAAGCTCGAGGCCTTTGGGCAGATGGTTCGCGGCCTGGGGCTGAAGATGACGGCCCTGGGCGCGGCGATGGTGGCGCCAATGCTGGCGGCGACGAAGGTCTTTGCCGGCATGGGCGACGACCTGGCCAAGATGAGTGCCCGCACGGGGGTGAGTGTCGAGTCCCTCAGCGAATTGGGTTTCGCGGCTGAATTGTCGGGCATGAGCATGGAGGACCTTGAAACATCGCTCCGCAAGATGCAAAAGACGCTCGTCGAGGCGGCCTCGGGCTCGGCCGGAGCGGTCGATGCGCTGGCCAAGCTGGGATTGACGGCCGAGGATCTCCAGGGCCTCTCGCCGGATGAGCAGCTTAAGCGCATCGCCGATCGGCTGGCGTCGATCCGTGATCCAGCCCTTCGCGCGGCGTTGGCGATGGAGGTCTTTGGCAAGACGGGCACCAAGCTGTTGCCTCTGATGCAGGACGGCGCTGCGGGTATCGAGGCCCTGCAACGCCAGGCCCGCGAGCTGGGCTTGACGATCTCTACGCAGGATGCCAAAGCGGCTGAGCAGTTCGCCGACACACTCGAGATTCTCTGGAAGGTCTTAAAGCAGAACGTCTTCGTGATCGGCTCGGCCCTGGTGCCGCTCTTGTCCAAGGTGGCGGAGGTGGTGACAAACGCGGCGGTGGGCGCGGCGGCGTGGATCCGGCAGAACAAGGGCTTGGTCGTCAGCGCGTTTGCGGTGGCCGTGGGCATCACGACGGCCGGGGCGGCGATGCTGGCGGCGGGCTACGCGATCACGGGATTAGGCAAGGCGATCGGCGCTCTGGCCACTATCCTAACGGGCGTCGGCTCGGCGCTGAACCTCGTCGTCGTGGGACTCGTCGCGCTCACGTCGCCCATCGGTCTGGTCATCACGGCTGTCACAGCCCTGGGCGCGGCGGTCCTCTACAGCGGCGGGGCCGGCGCCAAGGCCCTCGAATGGCTCGGCGAACAATTCACCACGCTCAAGAGCGATGCGGTGGTGACGTTCCAGGGGATTGCCGACGCTCTGGCAGCGGGTGACGTGGCCCTGGCGGCGAAGATCCTGTGGCTGGGCCTGAAGATGGAGTGGACGCGGGGGATCAACTATCTCGAGTCCGCGTGGCTCACCTTCCGGGGGGCGTTTGTGAGCATCGGCGTCGACGCCTGGCATGGTCTCTTGGCTGTCGCCGAGATCGCCTGGCACGGTCTATCCGTAGGCTGGATCGAGACAGTAGACGCCCTGGCTCAGAGCTGGACGTGGTTCACGACGGTGGTGCAGGAGGCCTGGGCGTGGGTGGGCAAAGAGCTCACGCGGACGTGGAATGCGCTCAAGGGCCTGTTCGATTCGACCTTCGACACCGACACGGCCAATGCCGCAGCCGATTCCTACTACCAGCAGAAGAAGAACCAGCTCGAGGATGAGGCCGGCCAGAAGATCGCCCAGCGCGAGCTCGACCGGCAGAAGAAGCGTGAAGATGCCCATCGCCGCCACGACGAGACGATGATCGGCATCGGCCAGGAGAACATCGACGCCCACAAGAAGCTCGACGAAGAGTACGCCCACCGACTGGCCGAGAACGAGCGGGATCTAGACATGGCCCGCAAGGCGTGGCAGGAGGCCGTCGAGGAGGCGAAGAAGCGGCTGGAATCATCCACCCCTGATTCCGACGCTTCCGGGGGCGATCTTGCCTCGCGTGTCCGCGCCAGCGTGGCGGACCTGGGCGATCTGCTGGCGGACTTCAAGGCCAAGACCATCGACGTGGCCGGCACCTTCAACGCCGACGCGATCCTGGGCCTGCAATCCGACGGTGGCGTGGCGGAACGCACCGCCACCGCCACCGAACAGACCGCCCGCAACACCGCCCGCCTCGTCAGCCAAGCGTCGCGCGGTGGACTGACCTTCGCCTAAGCACGTTCCGCCGGGGATTTAGTCATGCCCGTGACCGTCGAAGAGCGCTACCAGAGCCGGACCGTCAGCGGCGATGAGGCACAATTGATCTACCTCGTGCGCGGCACGCTCGACCACGCCGAGGCGTTGGCCGAGCTGTTGGCGGCGTCGCCGACGACGGTTGGCTCCATCTCCCGCGACACGAGCAACTGCCAGGTCGAGGAACTTCACAACGGCATCTGGCTCGGCACCGCCCGTTACATCAGGGCCGGGGTGAGCCACTCGGACCCACCCATCGTCGGCGACTCGAGCTACAGCTTCGACACCGGCGGCGGCACGCAGCACATCACCCAGAGCCTCCAGACCATCGCCAGCCACGTCCCTTCCGGCCAGACCGCGCCCAACTTCCAGGGGGCGATCGGCGCCACGCGCGATGGCGTCGACGGTGTGGACATCACCGTGCCCGTCTATCGCTTCAGCGAGACACACATCAAGGCTGACAGCGCCGTGACGGGCACCTACAAGGGCAAGGTCTACAGCCTCACCGGCAAGGTCAACAGCGGCAGTTTCCGGGGGTTTAACGCGGGGGAATGCTTGTTCCTGGGGGCGAGCGGCTCGAAGCGAGGTGGTGCGTCGGGCGAGGATTGGGAGATCACCTACAGCTTCGCCGCCAGCCCGAACCGCACGGGTCTGACCGTCGGCAGCATCACCGGCATCGCCAAGAAGGGCTGGGAGTACCTGTGGGTTCGCTATGAGGACGTCGAGGACACCACGGCCAAGGCCTTGGCGAAGCGCCCGACGGCGGCGTACGTCGAGAAGGTCTACGAATTGGGCGACTTTGGCGACCTGGAGATCGGAGCCTGAGCCATGGCCGGCGATCCTTTCAAGAAGGTCCGCCCGGGCGAGACGCTGACGATCCCGGCGGCGGCCTACAACGCCATGCTCGACGCGGCCATGGCCAATCGCCAGGGCCAGGCCATGGGGGCGGGGCCAGGCGGCGGGGTGGCCACGCCCACGTCGACGACCGTGCTGATCAAGAACAACTCCGGCGTGGCCCGCAATCAGTTCGACATCCTGGGCCTGGATGGCGCCCTCTTCGACCCCGCCACGGCCTTGGAATCTTTCAAGCGGCAGGTTGTTCTCAAGGGCGTGGTCCCCACGTCCGACCACACGGGCAAGTTCGTGGTGCTCCAGGAGCCCGCCCGCGTCGGTGGCATTGCCCGGGCGTGCCTGCTAGGCGCCACCGTGGCCCGCGTGAACGTGACGACCGAGTCGCTGACCTACGCCGACGTCCTGGCCTCCGATGCCTGTGGCCTGCTCCCCAAAACCTGCTCCATCTGTTATGAGAGTTTCAACCGGGCCGAGTGCCCAGGAGACTCTCGATGTCGGAGCGACACGGACGCAAGCGTCACAGTCCCGAGCAGATCATCG
>JADZET010000286.1 GCA_020850375.1 Phycisphaeraceae bacterium
GGGTCGCTCTCAGCGATGTTCCAACACCGCGAGCACTGGATCGCCTGCACCCGTAGGTCGCTGATCGCCCCGGCAAGCTGTTGAGCCTCCTGGGGGTCCGCCTTCAAAAGATAAAAAGCAATCCGTTCAGCCGACCGCTTGCCGATGCCGGGCAGACGGCTCAGTCGCTCGATGGCCCGGGTCATGGCGGAGGTTTGGCTGGAAGTTTTGCCCATAATCGCGGCTCTTGAAGAACTAGCTCACCCTATTCTAAGTCCAGTATCCCCCAAACGAAAACTCACGGCACATTTTTTGCACACGCCCCCCCGGAAGGTGGGACCCAGTGCCTACGAGGCGGTGTCTGCCCCATCCAGTGGATGACACCGTGCTAAGCTGGCCCCCGGGGTCATAGTTTTTCGCTATAGCGGGGGTGGGAGGGCCAGTGACGACCAGTCCAACACTTCGCCTCGAAGGTGCATGGGAGATCGCCCGCAGCGGCGTCGACGCGACAGTGGACGGGATCGGCGCGTGGGAGGCTGTGCAACTGCCGGGGCAGTTTCTTCCAGGGCTGACCGGTCCCGAGCACGAGAAGGTCGAGGTGATCTGGGCGCGTCGACGTTTCGAGCTGACGGCGGCGCAGGCGGCGAGTGGCGTGTCGCTGCGGTGGGGGGGCGTGCGCTTCGGGGCGAAAGTGTGGTTCAACGGCGTGTTCGTCGGCGAGCACGAGCCGATCGGACCGTATGGGATGCTGCTGCCGAGGGAGAGCCTGCGGGCGGGCACGAATGAGCTGGTCCTGCGCGTGCCGGGCTGGGCCGGCGTCAGGCGCAGCGCTTCGGGCTTCACGCTGGCGCCGTCGGGATCAGCCAAGGAGTTCTGGGGGGCGAAGGCCATCGGGATCTTCGAGGGCATCTGGCTGGAATTCTTCCACGCGGTGCATCTGCGCGGCGTGCTGCCCCTGCCGGACGTGGACAAACGCTCCGTGACGCTGCGCCTCTGGCTCGAGGGTGAGCTGCCCACCGATGTGAAGGCGACGGTGCAGGTCCGTCTCAAGGGACAATCGGCGATTGCCGGTGAGGGCTCAGCGGATGTTCACGGCGTCGATGGCGTGACATCAGTCACGGTATCCCTTCCGGGGGCGAAGCTCTGGTCGCTTGAAGATCGCGTGCTTTACGAGGCCCTCGTCCAGGTGCACGCCGGCGGGGAATTGTGCGACCAGAAGCGCGTCCCCTTCGGCATGCGGGACATCCGCGTGCGTGACGGCCGCTTCGAGCTCAACGGCCGGCACCTGTGGCTGCGCGGCTCGAACCTGGTCTATGAGTGGCTGTGGGGCGATCGCTTCCGAGGGCACGCCAAGGAGTACCTCGTCGACGAGGGCCGGCGGATGAACCTCATGTGCTTCCGCACGCACACGCTGCCCCCGCCGCATGCCTGGCTGGACGTGTGTGACGAGCACGGCGTGCTGATCCTGGCCGAGCTGCCCGTGCTCTACAACCACGCCGACTTCAAGTTCACGCCGCAAGAGCAGGAGCACTTCAACGCCCAGGCCCTCCTGGACGCGAAGAACTGGGTCTGGGAGCTGGGCCATCATCCGTCGATTGTGTTGTGGGTGCTGACCAATGAGGCGCCCCTGGTGGGCGAGGCGTGGGAGAAGGGGCCTTACTGGCGGTTCGTCAAGGACGTCGACCCCTCGCGGCCGGCGATGCGAGCCGGTCCCCTGAGCAACGACGGCACGCCCGAGGTCGTCGACGTGCACACCTGCGTGAACTTCAACGCCGGGTCGGAGGGCGGGCCGTTGCGGCAGTTTCATAAGCTCGCTGTCAATCGCGATCCCGCCCGGACGCTGGGCAACAGCGAGTTCATGAACATTCTCAGCCCCTACGACTCGATCGCCCGCCGCTGGCTCGGGGACAAGGACCATCCCGAACGCGACCTGATCATGGCCGAGTTCGCCGGCGAGCACACGGAGTCGCTGCGTCGAGAACGGTATGACTTGATTCTGCCCTACATGTTCGCCGGCTGGACGGGCATGAGAAAAGATGCCTGGTGGCGTGCGGAATTCCCCACGCCGATGGCCGCCGCGCTGCACAGCGCCATGTCGCCGGTGCTCGCGAGTCTGGAGCTCTTCGACCGCAACTTCGAGGCGGGGGCACAACCGGGAGCGATGCTTTGGCTCATCAATGAGCTTGACCAGGCCGTGAACGCCAGAGTTGAGCTGCTGCTGACGAGTCGGAATCCCGAGCACGTTCCTCTGCCGGCCGCGCTGCGCGAGGCGATCTGGCGGGAAGAGTGGTCGATCGTGTTGGGCGAGCAATCGATTCAGAAGAAGACGGTTCAATGGCCCATGCCGGCTCAGCCGGGGGTGTATTACCTCGTCGCCGTGCTGCGTCGCGAGGGATGTAAGCCCGTCGCTTCACAGCGAATCATCCGCTCGATTGCGCCACCGCGCGTGTCCGGGGCGATTCTGGAACACGGCGTCGTGTTGCTCGGAGCGGACGATCGGGCCAAGGGGTGTCTGTCTCGGATGGAGATTCCCTTCAGGGAGCATTGGGACAATACGACCGGGCCGCCGGCCGCCGTGGTGGTGTGGGATCTCGACTGCATCAGTGAGCAGGACAGGCAGGCCGCACCGGCGATACTTGAGTACGTCCAGCAGGGTGGGCGGATCGTGGTGCTCGATCAGGCCACTTGGACCTGGCCCGAGCTGATCGACTTCACGCCCAGCGATCGCGGCAATTTCCAGAAAGGGATCTCCTCGCGAGCGTTCCCGCATCCTGGGCATCGCGCCCGTACCATCCTCGCCGGCCTCGATCCTGAGATCTTCAAGCGATGGAACGGCCCGCCCGGCACCATCGCGGATCGCTCGATCCAGGGGGCGGCGCTCGCTGAGGGATCGCCGCTGTTGTGGATCGAAAAACCCGAGCAGGTCGTGTTGCTCAGCGTGGCCAAGGGCAAGGGTGAGATCATCCTGAGCCAGTTGATGCTCAAGGATCGCCTGTCGCCCGGGGCTGAGGATGCCTGGATGCCGCAGAAGGCAGACTGCAAATACGATCCCGCCGCTGCGTCGGTCTTCCTGAGCATGATCGGGGCGTTGTCCCGCTGATCGGCGGGTCAGCCTGGTCACACCACGCGCCGCAGGACGGCCAGGAGCTTCTGCGCCGGGGCTTTCTGCACGTTGTTGCCCGCCGGATCGTTGACGCGTGAGCGTGCCCAAGCCTTGCGGCACGCCCTGGACAGAGCATCGGCGCTGGGCAATGAACGCTTGCGACGTCCGCTGGCGGCGAAGCGGCCGACACGTTCGAGCACCTCAGTGGATAGCAACACGTCATTGAGCCGTTCGGCGTTGCGACGGGCACGCCTGATCAGGGGACGCAGCTCTGCCGCGATGGCCTTGCATCGCTGGGCCAGCACGGCGCCCATGCGGACATGTTCGCGGTGAAAGGTGATGGATCCGTGCCGGCCGGTGACGATCGGGTCATAGTCCTGATTGGTCAGCGCGGCCGCGTGAAGCTCATCTATGGCGGAGGCGTAAGCCTTTGCGTCGCAGGCGTTGTGGCCATAGAAGTCCACCGCGAACCGCCGGCCGAAGTCGGCGTCTTCCTCATCGCTGTCGAACAGATGGCCAGCCCAGGCGATCGCGTAGTCCATCGCCCCCGGCAGGTAGCGGTAGGGGCACCAGACGGTGTTGACCATCCCGCTGACCCCCGGAAGGCCCCGCCCACGCCGGCGTTGCATCGCATACGCCGTCATTCGCCGGACGTTGGTGAACGTCCCGCTGTTGGACACGACCCGCGCCAGCCAGCACATCGTCGCCGGGCAGGCCCAGGTCTCGAATCCCGCCCGCGTGAAGGTGTCGAGCGAGTCCGGCACGACCTGCGGCTCGTAATGCCAGTCGAAGACCAGCACGTCCTTGCCCATCGCCTCGAGGCTCTTGGCCGAGTGCAGGAGGTGATCGCCCCACATCGCCGGCCGCTTGCCGAGACGCCGGACGATCTCATGGATCCGCACCGCGTGCCGGGCGAACAGCCCCGCTGCGTCTTCCGGGGTGATCTTCTCCCGGCCGGGCAGGCTCTTGAAGTTGACCTCATCAAGCCCGACGTGCAAAACCTCCGCGGGAAAGATCTCCGCGACGTCGGCCAGGAGATCCTTCAGCAGCGGATAGATCGCCTCCTGGTCGGGATCCAGGGCGTTAAAGCCGCTCCTGGGGCTGCTGCCGAGCCCCCGGAACTGCGCGTGACGGGTGATGAATCGCGTGTGGCCGAGACTCTCGAGTTCGGGCAGCACGTCGATGCCCAGTTGCCCCGCCTGACCGATGAACCGTCGCATCTGCTGGGACGTCAGCGCCCCGCGGCCGGCCAGCTCGGGGTGCGAGGGCAGGACGAGCCGGCATCCCTCGTCGTCGGCGAAGTGCCAGTGCAGCGTGTTGTAGCCCCACCTGGCCAGCCAGGGCAGCAGGAACTCGAACTCCGCCAGCGTGTCCATCTGCCGGGCGGGGTCGAGCATCACGACGCGGTGCTTGAACGTGGGCATGGCGACAGTGTATCGCTAACCAAGGACAGCCTGGCGGGCCTGGATGTCACGCTCGAGATTCCGGCGGATCAACTCCGCCAGCGCCCCGGCCTTCTCACGCAGGCGCAGCCAGCGGTTGCGGGCCAGGACGTAGTCGGCCCAGTCGGTGGGGATGACGCCCGCCCCGCGATATGCCCCGGCCAGGCCCGCCGCGCAACGGGCGATCGTGTCCGCGTCGCGTCCCATCCGGGCGGCGTGCAGGATCATCTCCCGGGCGTTCTCTCCTCGGGTGATCAGGAACATCGCCAGCGCCGGCCCGAGCACCTCGGCCGAGTCCCACGTCAGGCACACCTTTGTGCCCTCCTGTTCGAGGTCCTGCATGGGCACGTACCGGCCGATGATCTCGGCGTAATACCGCTCGATGAACTGCGGGCAGGTGGTGCACTGGCGGGCCAGCTCCACCATCGCCGTGACGGACTTCGTCGCCCGGTGCTCGCGGACGTGACGGATCGCCAGCTCGACGATCCGCTCGACGGAGATGCCCGGCAGGAAGCATGAGGCCACCGCCGCGGCGTAGGCCCCGGCCACCTCGCGCGAGGCCCCGTGCTGGTGCACGGAGGTGACGTCCACAGCCATCAGCTCGGCCTTGAGCGGGTCGCCCGCGCACAGCAGGCCCACCGGGGCGATGCACATGATGGCGTTGTCGGACGAGGGCTCACCCCGACCGAGCTCGCGTTTGTTGATCTGGCGAGAACGGTTGCGGTAGTAGGTGATCCGCTCGATCCAGTGCACGTACTCGAGCCGGTTAAACGCCGGTCCGTCCGGGTTGGGCACGGGCTCGGCGAAGTTCGTGTAGGCGTCGGCGAAGGCGTAGGCCGTGGTCTGGCCCTCGCTGGCCAGGATGCTCTCGAGCAGCAGGTCGGCCACCGTGCTGTCGTCGGTCACGGCGCCGAAGGGGCTGTGCGGCCAGCCGCGCGTCTCGGCTGCCAGGTCGAGCTGGGCCTGCGTAAAGTCCTCAAAGCGATCGTTGTCACCATAGATCCGGCGGATGTCCTGGTAGTGCAGCCCCTCCATCGGCGCGCCCAGGGCGTCGCCGACCACCCCCCCAAGCAGACATCCCCAGACACGGTCGTCGATCGTCGGACGAGATGTGGTCATCGGTTGGCTTTCATTCTCGTGATGGGTGCCCCGCTGCCCGTAAAGGCTCGACGCGATGGGGCAACATGGTCCACCCGGCCGCGAGCCTCGGGGGCGGTGATCCCATATGATAGGGTGTCATGAGCACGCCCACCGCCCTGATCCTCCGCACCGCCGGCACCAACTGCGACAACGAGCTGGCCCACGCCTTCGAGTTGGCCGGGGCCGCCACCCGAAAGGTGCACCTTCACGAACTGATCGCCCAGCCGCAGATTCTCGAGCAGGTCGATCTGGTGGGCTTCCCCGGCGGGTTCAGCTACGGCGACGACATCGCCGCCGGCCGCATCCAGGCCAACCTCCTGCGGCATCGCCTGATGGCTCCCCTGCAGGCGGCCGTCGCCCGGGGCGTGCCGATGATCGGCATCTGCAACGGGTTTCAGGTGCTCATCAAAGCCGGCCTCCTGCCCTTCCCCAACGAAGCCCGGCAGTCGGCGACGCTGGCCGACAATGCCGGGGGACGCTTCATCGACCGCTGGATCGGCCTCCGAGCCGACCCCACGAGCGTCTGCATCTGGACCAAGGGTTTGGATAAGCTCGACCTGCCCATCGCCCACGGCGAGGGCCGGTTCGTGCCCGCGTCCAACGAATTCCTCGAACAGTGGCGGCGGGCCGGCCAGGTGGCGCTGCGCTACGGACCAATGGTTGATGCCCTGCCCACCACCTCCGGGGGGGGCGGCGAGAACAATCCCAACGGCTCGGTCGACGACATCGCCGGCGTGTGTGACCCCTCGGGCCTGGTCCTGGGCCTGATGCCGCACCCCGAGCGGCACGTCCACGCGACACATCATCCCTGCTGGACCCGTTTCTCCTCCGAGCGTCTGGCCAAGACGCCCGCCGGCCTGCGGTTCTTCCAGAACGCCGTCGATCACGTCCGGCAGAACGGCGCCGTGGGGGCGAGCCAGCCGGTGACGGTTGGCTAAACCCACATCCCGAGCGGTTTTACAGCACCGCCCGCGGCCGATCGCCTTTTGGCACACGCCTCAAATCGTGATATACTGCCTGATTCGCGGCTTTAGGCCGGCAATCGTGTTGCCCGCGGATGAGCTGTCGAACAACCACCAGGTGTCGGCAGGGTTTAAGCGTCGGACGCGCTCAAACGTTCGACGCATCGCCCCGCCGACGCGACCCGCAACTGTCCGCTCGTGTTGAGCGGGCCGGGTAAACCAAGTCAGAGGACCCTTTTTGTCATGGTAGATCGCAATCTCATCGCCTCGCTCTCGATCGACGACAACGAAGCACAACAGATGATCGAAGACGCCCTGGGCCTCGCCGTGGCCGAGGGCGACATGGACGGCCTGCTGACGGGTCTCTCGGCGGACCTCAAGGCCGGCTCGATCCTCAAGGGCAAGATCATCGGCCGCGTCGGCCCCGACTTCCTCGTCGAGGTCGGCCTCAAGAGCGAGGGCGTGCTGGCCCGCGACGAATTCTCCGACCCCGACGCCGTCGAGATCGGCGACGTGGTCGAGGTCCTGCTCGAAAGCCACGAGTCCGACGCCGGCATCGTCCAGATCTCCAAGCGCAAGGCCGACCGCATCCGCGGCTGGGAACGCATCATCGAGAACGCCCAGGAGGGCGACGTCGTCGAGGGCAAGGTCACGCGGAAGATCAAGGGCGGGCTGCTGATGGACATCGGCGTGCCGGTGTTCCTGCCCGCCTCGCAGGTCGACATCCGCAGGCCGGCCGACATCGGCGAGTACCTCGGCAAGAACATCCGGGCCAAGATCATCAAGATCGACCAGGCCCGTCGCAACGTCGTCGTCAGCCGCCGCAAGCTCGTCGAGGAGGAACGCGCCGAGAAGCGCAAGAAGCTCCTCGAAACCCTCAAGGAGGGCGATATCGTCAAGGGCACGGTCAAGAACATCGCCGACTTCGGCGCGTTCATCGACCTCGGCGGCATCGACGGCCTGCTGCACATCACCGACATGAGCTGGGGCCGGATCAACCATCCCTCCGAGATGGTCCAGATCGATCAGCAGCTCGAAGTCCGCGTGCTGAACATCGACCGGGAGAAGGAAAAGATCGCCCTGGGGCTCAAGCAGAAGGAGAACAGCCCCTGGAAGGACATCGAGGCCAAGTACCCGCTCAACTCGCGCGTCAACGGCTCGGTGACCAACATCGTCTCCTACGGCGCCTTCGTGAAGCTCGAGGAGGGCGTCGAGGGCCTGGTCCACATCTCCGAGATGAGCTGGACCCGCCGGATCAACCACCCGTCGGAGCTCGTGAGCATCGGACAGGAGGTCGACGTCGTCGTGCTCGACGTCAACAAGGACAAGCAGGAAATCTCCCTGGGCATGAAGCAGACCGAGGTCAACCCCTGGGAGATCATGCACGAGAAGTACCCGACTGGCACCGTGGTCGAGGGCAAGGTCCGCAACCTCACCAGCTACGGCGCGTTCGTCGAGATCGAGCCGGGCATCGACGGCCTGCTGCACGTGTCGGACCTGTCCTGGACCAAGAAGCTCACGCACCCCAACGAGGTGCTCAAGAAGAGCGACACGATCAGCTGCGTCATCCTTGAGGTCGACCAGGCCAAGCAGCGCATCAGCCTGGGCCTCAAGCAGCTCTCGCAGGACCCGTGGCACGAGGCCATCCCCACCCACTACCAGCCGGGCATGATCGTCCGCGGCAAGGTCACCAAGATCACCAACTTCGGCGTGTTTGGGGAGCTCGAGGACGACCTCGAGGGCCTCCTGCACATCTCCGAGCTGGCCGATCACAAGGTCGAGAACCCCGAGGAAGTGGTCAAGGTCGGCCAGGAGCTCGAGGTCAAGATCCTGCGCGTGGACATCGAGGACCGCAAGATCGGCCTGTCCCTCAAGCGTGCCCAGTGGGGCGCCGAGGCCAACGGCGCCGCGGCGGCCGATGCACAGCAGCCCGGACGCAAGGGCGGCAAATCCGACCTCGGCGGCGGCCTGGGCGACGCCGGCGGCCTCGGGACCGACAAGATCACCTTCTAACCCCACCGCCCCCGGAAGTGACTCCGGTGGTCCTGGGATTCGACAATACAACTCCACAAGCCCGCTTCGGCGGGCTTTTTCTTTCCCACGTGGCCCATGGGGCGATCCATCGGGTCGGTTAGAATCCCCCCATGCACCCGAACCTCCTAACCTTCGTCGAGGCCCTCGAGCAAGCCGATGAACTCGTCCGCATCAAGGCCCGCGTGTCGCCGCTGCTCGAAGTCGCGGCCATTGCGGACCGTGTGTCGAAGTCGGATGCCCCGCACGCCAGCGAGTATGCCGCCGCCTTCGACCCCAAGCACTTCCGGGGGGGAGGCAAGGCGCTCTTGTTCGAGAACGTCGAAGGCTCAGCGTTTCCGCTCTTGATCAACGCGTTTGGCTCGTACCGGCGACTGGAGATGGCCCTGGGCTGCCAACCCGGCGGGCCGCGCGAGGGAGGATTCGAGGCCATCGGCGAGCTGATCGGCAAGATCGCCAAGCCCGAGCCGCCGGTGGGCCTGATCGAGAAAATAAAAAAAGGGCTCGAGCTGGCCAAGATCGCCGGGGTCGCGCCCAAGGTCGTTAGAAGCGGCGCCTGCCAGGAGGTCGTCAAGCAGGGCGACGAGATCGACCTGCTCTCGCTGCCGATCATCCAGTGCTGGCCGCTCGACGGCGACCCCCGGAAGGTGGGGTATCCCATCCCGGCCGACCAGCCCAAGGGCGGCACGGGCCGGTACATCACGCTCGCGGGCGTCTACACGATCCATCCCGACGATGCCGGCAAAGAAGACGGCGAGCCACGCACCTCGCGCAACGTCGGCATGTACCGCTGCCAGGTCATCGGCCGCCACCGCACGGCCATGCACTGGCACATGCACCACGACGGAGCGCGTCACTGGCGGGCATGGAAAGAGCGCCGAGCAAACGATCCGGCCTTCGCCGCGACGCATCCCGGCATGCCCTGCGCCGTCGTCCTCGGCGGCGAGTCCGTCCTGCCCTACGCCGCTACCGCCCCGATGCCCCCCGGCATCAGCGAGTTGCTCCTGGCGGGCATCCTCAACGACGGCGCGATCCCGCTGGTCCGCTGCAAGACGCTGGACCTGCACGTGCCGGCCAACGCCGAGATCGTCATCGAGGGCTACGTCTCAACTGACGCCGGCCCGCCCGGCTACGACCCGCGCGTCAAAGGCCTCGACGGCCAGTCGCCGCCGCTGGGCGACGGCGCCTTTTTTGAGGGCCCCTTCGGCGACCACACCGGCTTCTATTCGCTGCCCGACCGTTACCCGATCTTCACCGTCACGGCCATCACGCACCGCCGCAACGCGATCTACCCCACCACGATCGTCGGCCTGCCGCCCCAGGAGGACTACTACCTGGGCAAGGCGACCGAGCGAATCTTCCTCCCGCTGCTGCGGACGATCGTCCCCGACGTGCTGGACTACGACCTGCCGATGTTCGGCGCCTTCCACAACTGCGTGTTCGTCAAGATCCGCAAGGAATATCCGCTCCAGGCCCGGCGGGTCATGCACGCGATCTGGGGCGCGGGCCAGATGGCCTGGACGAAATTCATCGTCGTCGTCGACGATGACGTGGACGTGCACGACCACGAGGCGGTGCTCTTTCGCCTCTGCGCCAACTGCGACCCCGGCCGGGACGTCGAGATGGTCCACGGCCCCCTGGACATCCTCGACCACGCCGCTCCGCGTCTGGGGGCGGGTCAGAAAATGGGCTTCGACGCCACGCGGAAGATCTCCGGCGAGGAGGTCAACGGCCAGCCGGTGCGCGATTTCCCGCCGATCCTGGGCTTCGACAACGCGACCAAGACCCTGATCGACCGCCGTTGGGGCGAGTACGGGCTACTCGGTTGATTCAGCCGTCGCCGCGCTCGCCCGGGCCAGCACGGGGCGCAGGATCATGTGCACCGGGTCCGGGTCATAGTCCATAACCCGAGCCATGCGCAGGTACTGATCACGGACTTGTGGGTGGCGTGTGGCGATGGCGGCGTATACCAGGCGGATGTCGGCGATGGTGCCCGTGTGCAGCATCACGTCCCAAGGCGACGGCGGTGTGTCGCTGCTGAGCCATGCGGCGAGCTTGCGGTCCTCCGGCGGCCCCTGACTCAGCAGGTCTACGAGAACCTTGAGCTCAGACACCGCGAGCGTGTCATGCCCGCGTGCATCGGCCACCACATAGATCGTGGCATGCTCGGACGCCCCCAGTGGCTGATTGTCGGCGTTGGCCTGCTGGATCACGTGTTCGAGCCGCTCCCGTGAGCCTTCGAGCGTGGCCAGCACCACGGATTGGGGATTGATCTTGCGTTGCGCGGCCAGATAAGTCCGGTCGTCGTCCGCCGCCGCGGCCGCCGCCGCCGTGAGCCAGTTTCGGACGAGGTCCGCCATCTTTTTGCCGCCCTCAGGGTCCTCCTCGCACATGGCGGCCAGCCATGCGTCGCGGGTCTGCTTGGCCTCGGCGACGGAGCCGAGCTTGATCAGGCTCTGGAGCTTGGTCATGACGGCCTCGACGTTCGCCGGGTCGTCCTCGAGCTGTCGCTGGGCGAGGTTGAGCAGCCCCTGATAATCCCGGCAGGCGAACAAGGCCCTGCGCTGGGCGTCGCGAAGGACCAGCGAGTCTGGCGCCAGACGGACGGCCGACTCGGCCAGTCTTCGCGCCTCGGCGAACGATTCATTTCGCGTCGCCTCGAACGAGAGCCACAGATAGCCATAGGGGCAGGGGTCGGGCTCCGCGATCGCCTCCCGACAGAGCCGGTGACCTCTGGCAGGATCGTCCTCGACGCGGGCCAGCAGGTACTTCAGGCCCTTGTCGGCCGGGTCGGCTGCGACGTGCTTGCGATACTCAGCCGTCAGGTCACGCTGTGGCTCAAGCCGCTCGGTCAAGTCCTGCCAGATACGGTGCCACTCGATCATCGCCGGTCGAACGTCGAGCTTCGACGCCACGAACGACCGCAGCTCGGCCGGCTCGACCAACGCGCCCAGCTGTGCCAGCAGGTCTGCGTGGATCCGGGGCTGGCGGTCGAGGACCAGGCGCAGGTAGCCCGCCGCCTGTGCGTGGTTGTTGGGCTTGTCGAGCATCGAGGCGATCTGCGGGATGCTCGCGTCCTTGAGCAGGGCCAGCGACCTCCTGGACACGACGCTCTTGTTCTGATCCAGCGTGATCTGGGCCGGCGGAGAGCTGAAGGGATATTCCACGTTGTCGAACTGATAGACGATCTTGCTGTGCTCAAGCCACTGCCGTCCCTCCGGCGGCCTGGCGGGCTTGGCCGCGTAGTAGACCTCGCTGTGGATGAGCGCGGCCGCTCCGTCAGGGTTGACCACGATGGTGCCCTTGAACATGGGCCGGGCGAAGAACGAACACTTGGGCTCGACGATGATCGGCTCGAACTCGATGCTCCCGGGGGCCTGCTCGATGGTGCTGCGGCCCATCGGCAGGTCGATCGGCGTGGCCCGCGTGTTCGAGACGCGGACCGGTTGGCCGTTGACCAGCACCTCATAGGGTTCGGCCAGGCCGTTGACCAGGAAGGCGTTGTCCACCCTGGCCGTGGCGCTCAGGAACGTGTACATCCCCGCCATCAGCGCCACCACGCAGGCGGCCAGGACCGGCTGCAGCTTCGAGCGGAGCGGCTTGCGCATCGGCTCGCCCGTGCCGGCGTGGACGATCGCCGGGCCCTTGCGCCGGATCGGCTTGCCCGACCTGGCGCCCTTGGTCGAGATCTTCTCCATCTGGGCCAGGATCTTGAGTTGATCGGGGTCCGCCCAGCCCTGAAAAGTCTGAATCTCGTCGAGCGCCTGCTCGTGCTGGCCCAGCGACTGGTAGGCCTCGATCAGCAGCATGCGCAGCGATGACGGCTTGTCCCCCTGGGCCTGCTCGATCGTCTCGAGCTCGCTCTTGGCCTGCTCGATCTTGCCCGCCAGCAGCAGGTGCCGAACGAACGCCCGGCGGACATCCGAGTCCTCGCCCTGCGCCAGCACGGCCTCGAAGGCGGCCTCCGCCTCCCCGTCCATCATGAACGCGCTGTAGGCCTGGGCCAGCAGCCCGAGCATGTGTCTGTTGGCCGACAGGTTCTGCTCGATCAGGACGGCGATCTCGGTGAAATGCTCATGGTCGGCCGTGTCGATCAGGGCCTGCAGCGCAGCCTCCGCCGCCTCAACGTTCTCCGGCGCGGACCGGTACGCGGCCAGGCGTGGCTCGACCGCGTCCCGCTGGAGTTTGCGCCATTTCCTTGGAGTGAAGTTGAAACACTTCTTGCACGATGGGCACTCGTGCCGGATGTGGCGGATCTCGCCGGGGATGATCGGAAGGAAGTAGAGCGTGAACCAGTTCCGACCCTCGTAACTCTCGAACGTGCCTGACGTGCCGCAGTTCTTGCAGATCGTCCGGACGTACCTGACGTTCTTCTTCCCACAGATTCTCGTGCCGTAGATGATCAGCATGCCTGCCTCCCTGACGCGAGTGGATGGTCGGCACGGATCTCGGTGGGGCGGGACGCCACGCCAAGGTCCGGATAAGTGAACCGCGACCCGACAAAAAGAGTCGGGAGTCAAGGAATTCTTCGGCTGTTAACCGGCAAGCGATAAAGAAACTATCTCAGTTCCCTTGGCAGGGCATCGCTCGGTCCCCTCACCCCTCGGGGGTGGCCTTGAGAGGACGGGATGGGGTACGCCACCCGAAAGTTGGGGGTCAGCTCTTTTTCTTCCGGCGGGAGGCGGACTTAGCCTTCGCCGGCGGGATGGTGTAGGGGGGCTTCTTCCCCTTGGCCTGCCAGTAGCGGTTCACGCTGGCGCGGATCTCGTCCTTGGCCTTGTCGGCGTCACCCCAGCCCAGGGCCTTGACCACGCCGCCCTCGAGCTGCTTGTAGGTCGAAAAAAAGTGCTCGACCTCGCGCAAAAAGTGCGGCGGCACGCGCCACAGGTCGTGGTACTCGGCGAAGATCGGGTCGGAGTTGGGCACCGCGAGGATCTTGAAGTCGTTCAGCCCCTTGTCCATCATCTTGAAGATGCCGATCGGTCGCGCCTCGATCAGGCAGCCGGCGAACATCGGCTCGTTGACCATCACCAGCACGTCGAGCGGGTCGTGGTCCTCGGCCAGCGTCTGCGGCACGAACCCGTAATCGCCCGGGTACATGGCCGAGGAGTAGAGATAGCGGTCCATCTTCAAGAGCCCGGTGGCCTTGTCGACCTCGACCTTCGTCCGCCGGCCCTTGGCGATCTCGACGATCACGTTGATCACGTTGGGCGTGTCCGGGCCGGAGGGGACTTTTTCGTACCAGTGATTGGCTGCCATGAGGATTACTTCAGGGTAGGGTGTAAGGCGTGTGGTCAGGGCTGACGCGCGACCTAGCCGACCGGCATGTCCAGGATGCGGATGGCGGTGGGGGGGCCGTGGGTCACGTCGAGCTGCTCGATCTTGGCCAGGGCCTGGCGCAGGGCGCCGCCGCGGGCCGCGTGGGTGGTGATGACCACCGGCACGAACTGGTCCGCCGCCGCCTCGTGCTGGAGCATCGAGGAGATGCTGATGCCCTGCTCGCCGAGCACCCGGCTGACCTGGGCCAGCGTGCCGGGGGCGTCTTTGGCGCTGATGCGCAGGTAATACCGGCTCAGCCGCTGATCGTCGGACTCGATCACCGCGGCCGGCTTGCCGTCCCACCACAGGTTCATCGCGCCGAAGGCCTGGGTGTACCAGCCCGACGCGACGTTGAGGATGTCGCTGACCACCGCGCTGGCCGTGGGCATCTGCCCCGCCCCGCGGCCGATGTAGACCGTCTGGCCCACCGCGTGGCCGAAGACCGACAACGCGTTGAACGAGCCATTGACCTGAGCCAACGGCTCGCTCTTGCGGACGAAGCAGGGCTCGACACTCAGGCTGACCTTGCTCGGCGACTGCGGGCTCGAGCCCACCGCCTGCTCAGCGATGCCCAGCAGCTTCACGTCATAGCCCAGCTCGCCGCCGAACTGGATGTCCAAGAGCTCGAGCTTGTCGATCCCGCTCGTGCGGACCTGGTCGATCGTCGCTCGCACGCCGAAGGCCAGCGACGCCAGCACGGCCAGCTTGGCGGCGGTGTCGACGCCCGAGACGTCCATCGTCGGGTCCGCCTCGGCGAAGCCCGCCTCCTGCGCCTCGCGCAGGGCCACGGCATAGCTCTTCCCCCGGCGGGTCATCTCGGTGAGGATGTAGTTGCAGGTGCCGTTGAGGATGCCGTGCAGGGCCGTGACGCGGTTGGCCATCAGGCCGAACGATAGCGCCGTGATGCACGGGATGCCCCCGCCGCACGAGGCCTCGAAGCCGATCGCGGCGTGGTGCTCTTTGGCCAGGGCGAACAGCTCCGCCCCCTCAGCCGCGAGCAGCGCCTTGTTGGCCGTCACGACCGGTTTGCCCATCGACAGGGCCTGGCGGACGTAGGCGCTCACGCCAAGGCCGCCAGCGACCTCGACGACGACGTCGATGCCGGGAGTGGCGAAGAAAGCCTTCGGATCAGTCGTCAGAAGCCCGCGTTCGACGAGCTGAACCTTCTCTCCGCCGTCGAGCTTGCGGACCAGGACCTTGCGGACCTCCAGGTGCGGCCCCTCACCGGGGTTCGCTCCGCCGGACAGCCGCTGCGCGTAGAGCCCCTGACACTGCCTTAGCAGCTTGACCACGCCGCAGCCGACGGTCCCGCAGCCGATGAGTCCGATGCCGATGGTCTTGGCGGCCAAGTCCTTGCTCCTGTCACGCTTGCGTGTCTTCCCCCCGTCCGGCGAGCCGGCCAAGATACCAGCCCGCCCCCGGCCGGGCCAATCCGGCGCGGGGCGACGCCTAGGTGATATCGGCCCGCTAGAATGTCGGCATGACCCCCGCCGTCCCTGATCCCGCCATCACGCTGACACCGCCTTTGTGCTCCATCTTTCGGCGGTTCCTCAAGCGGCAGGGGCTCAAGTTCACCCCCGAGCGGGCGGAGATCCTCGAGGCCGTCCTCCGCAAGCCGGGTATCTTCGAGGCCGAGGAACTCCTGGCCGAGATGCGCCAGGCCGGCCTGCGGGCCTCCAAGGCCACCGTCTACCGCACCCTCAAACACCTGCTCGACGCCGGGATCATCTCCGAGGTCCTGATCGACTCCGAGCGGGCCCGTTACCAGCTGACCTTCGGCCAGACGCCCAAGGGCCGCCTGGTCTGCGTCGAGACCGACCAGATCATCGAGTTCGAGAACCCGGCGCTCACCGCCCTGCGCGACCGGATCTGCAAGCAGTACGGCTTCGAGCCGCTGAGCTTCCAGTTCACCATCTACGGCATATCACCCCAGGGTCGCAAGGCGGCCGGGCAGGCGTCCAAGGATTAAGGCTGCGTTGCGGTCGGCTCGGGCGTGTCCGTCTGCTTCTTCGCCGACTTCTTCTCCCACATGCCCAGGTGCTCCCGCTTGGCCTCTTGCTCGAGGGCGATGTACTGCTGCATCCTCGGATGGGCGAAGCGGCGATCCGCTCTCGCCAGCCCGGCTCGGACGAGTTCTTCGTTCAGGCAACGGCCGTCGGGCAGCCAGATGTACGCC
This sequence comes from Phycisphaeraceae bacterium, assembly GCA_020850375.1. Next base: position 16,153 of record JADZET010000286.1, read on the forward strand.
AGCAGCCGGCCGTAGCGGTCGCGGATCTCGCTGGCCTCGAGATCGAGCCGGACGGTCCGCCCGTCGGCCAGCGACTTGGTCAGCGTCGTGGCCTCCACGGCGTAGGGCTGGGGATCCTCCGACTTGCCGAAGTTCATCTCGGGCGTATCGATGCCCCAGAGCCGGATGCGCGTGCGGTCTTTCTTGCCGTCGGGCTGATCGACGTCGAGCGTGTCGCCGTCGACCACGTGCACGACGGAGAAGGATTTTTGCTCGTAGCGTGGCCAGTCCGGCCCGTAAGCATCCGAGCGGTTGACCAGCCCGAACCGGTCGGCCAGCAGCAGCAGGACGGCGACGACGATCGCCGTGAGCGTGGCGGTCAGGCTCTTGCGCCACCGCCGGCCGATCATCTTCTCGAGCGGCTGCGCCGGGCTGGGTGTTCTTCGTCGGCTTCGTCGCGCCATGACGTGTCCAGTCTACGACACGTTCACGACAGGCGACGGGTCATGAGCGTGTACTTGAGTCGGCCCGTGTAACCCGCCCGCTCGTAGAGGCGGGTGGCGTCGGGGTTGTCGCGGTTGACCTCGAGGATGAGGGTCGTGACGCCCTTCTCACGGGCGATCCGCTCGGCCTCGGCCAGCAGGGCCGATCCCACCCCCCGGCCGCGCTGCTCAGCCGTCACGAACAGCTCATCGACCAGCAGGATCAGCCCGGCCATCTCCAGGCTGTAGCTGAAAGTGGCGACCATATAGCCGATCGGTCCGCCGTTCTGCTCCGCCAGGATGATCCCGCCGCGGACCGGCTCGGCCAGCAGGCCGCGCAGGGCACGCTCAGCCCGGGCGACGTCGAAGGGGGTCTGCTCGCGCTCGTAGAGCTGACGCATCATCGCCAGCACCACGGGCATGTCCGCCCCGGTCGCCGGCCGCAACGTCACCGCCGTCGGCAAGTCCGTGCTGTGGATCTCGCTCGTGGCCATGGATGCGCCGTCCGGATGGGGGATCACGTCAGCTTGGCGCGGTAGAGGTCGAGCGTCCAGATCTGCCGGGACCGCCGGTCCTCCCAGGAGATCTTGCCCGCCTCGCGGAGCTTCATCAATTCGCCCATCGCCTGCGTGAACTCGGGGCAGAAGGGGAAGCGGTGCGAGGCGAGCTGCTCGACCTTGTCCTTGAAGACCGACTTGGCGTGGCGGACGATCTTGCCGGCGTCCGAGAGGGTCGAGGTGGCGAAATAGAGCACGCCGCCGGGCGTGAGGTGGTCAGGGGCCTGGCTGAGCATGCGCGTCACGACATCGGTGCCGTCCTCGCCACCGGTGGGCACGGGCGTTGGGTACCAGGGGCTCAGGCGTGCGACCTTGTCGGCGATGCCCGAGACGTCGTTGACGATCACGTCGAAGCGTTCGTTCTTGACCGGCTCGAAGAGGTCGCCGCAGTGCACGGTGACCCGGTCGGCCACGCCGGCGCGTTCGACGTTCTCACGCGCGTAGGCCACGGCCTGGGGCACGACGTCGACGGCGTAGACCTTCTTGGCGCCGCGCAGGGCGGCGATGATGGCGATCGGGCCGACGCCGCAACCGAGGTCCAGCACCGTCGAGCCGGGCGGGATCTCGGCCATCTCGGCGAGCTTCTGCGTCGTCTGCGTGGGCCGGAAGGCGTCATCGCCCACGCGGAGCATCAGGTTGTGCGGGCCTACCGGAAAATTTTCGAGGCTGCTGGCCATATGACTCCCTTGATTATCCCTCACGGGGTCCGAAAGCGGACGAGCCGTTGCCGGCCCCAGCGTCGAGGCAAAAGCGGCGCGTCTGTCCTGGAGGCCTGATCAGCGTGCCGTGACGAAACATCCTCGCACACAGACGACGAGGAGGCCCATACTGTCCTCCATGCCGCCTTTGGCCGACCCGGGCTCTTCAGCCCCGTTACGGTACTCGTTGGCCACACCAAACGCAACCGCCTCATCGGCCTCGGTATGGTAGGTGCCAGCCGGAGTTGCGGACAACCCCTGATTCCATGTCGACCGTCGCACGTTCGGATTGACCATCGACGTTTTGGTCCATTGATGCGGAGGTGGGCTGGCCTGCCCTTTGAGGGTTTCGTTCCCCCTGTTCGTTAATCGCGGATGTAGTCTTGAGATGGCGGCGTAGCCATCACACGCCGCGAGGATTAAGATGCGGCGTCCATACCATCGCTCCTTCCCATGCGTGTTCATGAGCTTGACTACGTCCTGCCGCCCGACCTGATTGCCGCCACGCCGGCTCAGCCGCGCGATGCGGCCCGTCTGCTGGTGGTGCACAGGGACAGCCAGGAGGTCGAGCACAGGCACGTGCGCGACCTTCCAGGGGTACTCAGGGACTTCACCGTCGCCTCTCGCATGGGGTTGCCACCCCTGCTGGTCATGAACGACAGCAGGGTGCTGCCGGCCGCCTTCCTCGGCCAACGCGTGGCCACCGGTGGGGGGGTCGAGGGGCTCTACCTCCGTTCGCCGACTCCCGGCCGGTGGCGGGTCATGCTCCAGGCTCGTGGCAGCATTCGCGAGGGGGAGTCCCTTCGGCTGATCGGCCCGGATGCCGCTCACGTTCACGCCCCGGCCGGAGAAGACCATGTCGCCACCCTCGCGGCCGATCTCGGCAGGGGCGAGTGGGAGCTGGTCTGGCCGACCGATGTTGACGCGCCGGCCGTGCTGGCCGCCGTCGGCCGGACGCCCCTGCCGCCCTACATCCGCAAGGCCCGCAGGGAGCGGGGGCTGCCCGAGGTCACGCCCGACGACCTGTCGCGCTACAACACCGTCTACGCCGCCGAGGCCGGCTCCGTGGCCGCGCCGACCGCGGGCCTGCACCTGACCACGACGCTGCTCGAACAGCTCCAAGACATGGGCTCGCCCGTCGTCCGCACCACGCTGCACGTGGGCATCGGCACCTTCGCCCCGATCCGCTGCGACGAACTGGGCCAGCACGTCATGCACGAGGAGTGGATGAGCGTGCCGGCCGCTACCGTCACCGCGCTGCTTCAGGCCCGACGCGAGGGTCGGGTGATCCTTCCGGTCGGCACGACCACGGTACGCAGCATCGAGAGTCTGCCCTCAGATTCCGCCGCGATCGACCGTGCCGGCCGCGAGGGCTACCACGGCACGACCGACCTGTTCATCCGGCCGGCCGATGCGGGCGAGCCGGCGTTCCCTTGGCGGTTCACCGACGCGCTGATGACCAATTTTCACCTGCCTCGCTCGAGCCTGCTGGCCCTGGTCGCGGCCCTTCCGGGAGTCGGCATCGATCGGCTCAAGCAGTGGTACGAGCTGGCCGTGAGGGAGCGATACCGCTTCTATTCATACGGCGATGCGATGATTCTTCTGTAGTGTTACGGCCGGATGGGCTGAACCCGGCCGAGTCATCTCGGGTAGACTAGGAAATATGGCTCGTCGCGATCTACCCCCGCCCTATGAGGTCATGCGCCGCAGTGTGTCTCAGCCGCCCCGGCCGGGTGCGGGCGGACCGTCCACGCCGTCGGCAGACGCAGCGGCTAGCGGGCAAGCGGCTTCGTCCAGGCAGGACCGGGCTCCCTCGGCTACCGACGGGCAGACCCCGCTGGCGGGCGCCGCCATGGCGGGGGAGGTCATCAACGGCAGCCTCGACACCATCCTGGGCAAGCGGCATCCCCTGATCCTGCGTGTGCCCAAGGGCTACCTGGTGCTCCTGGGCCTCCTGCTGCTGGGTGTGCTGATCTTGGCCTTTTGGACAGGCCACAGCCTCGGCTATCGCAGCGGCGTGAAGGAGGGCCGGGCGAGCATCGAGGCCCAACTGCCGCCATTAGGGGCGTTTACGTCGTCTATGTCCTCGCCGCAAGCGACCAACTCCACCCGCCGGCCGACCGCGGAGGGGCATCCGGCAGCCGTGGACCCCCAGGCCCTGATGCGGATCGACAACCCCACCCAGACCCAGGACCCACGCCAGGACGGGCTGAACTACCTGGTCCTGGCCCACTGCTCGGAGGACGAGGCCCGCAAGCTCGTGAGCTTTCTGCACGAGCAGGCCCTTGAAAGCGCCGCGTTCCTTTCGCATAATGGTTCTCTTTTCAAGGTCGTGGTGCTGCGTGGCTTTACGGCTGAGCAGCTCTCGACCGACGCCAACGAATTGCGGCAGAAGCTCCTGTCCCTCGGACGGCTCTGGCAGCAGCGTTACGGCGGAGCGGACTTCCAGCGCAACGGCATCTACCCCGCCAAGTACCAGGGGCAGACCGTCGCCGCGATGATCATTCAAGGGAGCAGGCCATGAGTATCGACCGCAGCCTCCGCGTCGGCGGGGGACTCGCCCGCCACCGCAACGTGCTCAGCCGCGCTGAGCGCATCGCCAAGCTGTCCGAGACGGGCAAGTTCGACCCCAAGGCCGGCGACCCGCTGGGCCTGCCCAAGGTCGCCAACCGCAAGGTCGTGGCCAAGACCGAGAAGAAGGTCAAGGTCGCTGAGGGCGCCGACGCCACCGCCGCTGCGCCGGGCGCCGCCGCTCCCGCCGCCGCGGCTCCGGCCGCCCCGGCCGCCAAGGGCGCCAAGCCCAAGCCGGGCGGCAAGGGCAAGTAAACGCGACGTGGCCGCGTTGGTCCCAGTGGATCTGCTGTACGCGGTGTCAGTGGACCGGTGGTCGTTTGTTTCTGGTCGTTGGGTACAGGGTACAGGGTATGGGGTAGGCGCCTGATACCCTGCCCACGTTCTTGGTTTCTCTACCCTGTACCCCTACCCTGTACCCCATCCATGCTCAACCCCGACCGCTTCATCGCCGACCGCGTCCGGGGCATCGAGGCCTCGGGCATCCGCAAGGTCTTTGAACTTGCCCGCCAGCTCAAGGACCCGATCAACCTCTCAATCGGCCAGCCCGATTTCGATGTCCCCGAGCCGATCAAGCGGGCCGCCGCCGACGCCATCGCCCGCGGCCTGAACTCTTACACCGTCACGCAGGGCATCGCCGAGCTGCACCAACGCATCGGCCAGGGCATGGCCCGCGAGCTGCCGAACTGGAAGCTGACCACTTCCGGGGGCGGGGGCGGGGACGGCGGGGACAGTCAAGTTCTGATCACCTCCGGTGTTTCCGGGGGTTTGCTGCTGGCGTTCATGGCGTGCCTCAATCCCGGCGACGAGGTCATCCTCGCCGACCCGTATTTCGTGATGTACAAGCACCTGGTCACGCTCGTCGGGGCGCGGCCGGTGTACGTCGACACCTACCCCGACTTCCGCCTCACGCCCGCGAGGGTCGAGCCGCTGGTGACGTCTCGGACACGGATGCTCCTGTTCAACAGCCCGTCGAACCCCACCGGCGTGGTCAGCTCCGAGGCCGACTGCAAGGCGATGGCCGACCTGGCCAAGTACCACAACCTGCTGCTGCTGAGCGACGAGATCTACGACGAGTTCTGCCACGAGAAGACCCCCCGACCCCACACGGGCCTGGTCGCCTGCCCCACGCCCGCGGCCTACTCCGACCAGATGCTCCTGATGCGCGGTTTCTCCAAGACCTACGCCATGACCGGCTGGCGATTGGGCTACGTCGTCGGCCCCAGGGCCCTGATCGAACAGATGACCAAGCTCCAGCAGTACTCGTTCGTCTGCGCCCCCTCGATGGTGCAGGTGGCCGGCGTGCTGGCGCTGGACGTGGACATTTCCGAGCACGTCGCCGCTTACCGCCGAAAGCGCGACATGGTCGTTGAGAAGCTCAGCGGCACGTTCGAGCTCGTCACCCCCGGCGGCGCGTTCTACGCCTTCCCCAAGGTGCCCGAGAAGCTTGGCCTGACCGCCAGCCAGTTCGTGGAAAAAGCCATCGCCCGCGGCGTGGTGATCATCCCCGGCAATGTCTTCTCCGAGCGCGACACGCACTTCCGCATCAGCTACGCCACCAGCGACGAGAAGCTCGCCCGCGGACTGGACATCCTCGTCGATCTCGCCCGCGGCTGATTCACCTTACTTCTGACGGTCGATGTCCAGCCCGATGTCCAGCGACGGGGCCGAGTGCGTCAGTGCGCCGATCGAGATCAGGTCCACGCCCGCCTCGGCGATCGCCCGCACGGTCTCGAGCCGGACGCCGCCGCTGGCCTCGAGCAGCACCTTGGGCGCGGTCGCGTCACGCATCGCCACGGCCTGCCTGAGCACTTCCGGGGGCATGTTGTCCAGCAGGACGCGGTCGATCCCGCCCTCCCGGGCCGCACGCAGCACGGCCGCGAGCTGGTCGAGCGCATCGACCTCGATCTCAACGAATTTCGGCCGCGGTGATCGCCTGGCCGCCATCGACGCCAGTTGCCTGGCCGCGTCTTCGAGCCCCTTGGTCGAAA
>JADZET010000287.1 GCA_020850375.1 Phycisphaeraceae bacterium
CGAGGATGACCAACGCCTCGTTGAGCGTCCGCCCGCGCATGAACGCCAGCGGGATGATCTCGATCAGGTCGCAGGCCATCATGCGCTGGATCTGGTCGTAGTCCATCATGTCGTGCAGCGCGTCGAGAAGCGGCCGCAGGTAGGGGTTGACCTTGTCCTGCATCGACCCCGGCAGAAAACCGAGCTTCTCGCCGGCCTCGACCGCGGGCCGCACCAGAACCAGCTTGCGCACCCGTGCCGCCTTGAGCATCGCCACCGCCGCCGCGACGGCCAGATACGTCTTGCCCGTCCCCGCCGGCCCGACGCAGAAGGTCAGATCGTGCTCCGCGATCGCCTGGAGATAGTCCGCCTGCCCGGGCGTCATGGCCTTGACGGTCCGGCCTCGCGTATACACCTCGATACCCGCGGCCTCGGATGACTCACTCCCGGGGGCGCCGACGTTCAGCCGCCCCGCGTGCGGGGCCCCCGCCTGCCGGGCCGAGGCCGCGATGGCGTCGAGCAGTTGCTGGCGGTCCATCGGCCGTCTCCGCACCGCCGCCTCCGAGAGCTGTTCGAGCAGCCGGGCCGTCTGCCCCACGGCCGCGCTGTCGCCGCTGATCCGCAGCGACCCGTCCCGCGCCGCGATCCGCACGCCCAGCGTCTCTCGCAGAATCTTGAGGTTCCGCTCAGCCACCCCCACCATCCCCAGACGGTGATCGCCGTGCGGCAGATTGATCGTCAATTCCAACGCGTCGTCTCCTTGTCCCGCCGGCGGCCCGCCAACAACTCCCTTGCGATCGTCCCTGGCCGGCGACGCGGTTGGGCGCAGAGGCCCTGCACCACGTATTGTATGCCCCGCAACCAGAACTGACCGGGCCGATGCCCCCTCTTGCCGATTCTTAAGATAGTCTCAGATCGCACCCGCCCAACAGGCACGCCGCCATGAATCTCAAGCCATTGCCAATGCTAATCTTAGGACTAATGGCCACGTCGGCGTGCTCCCCCGCTCCCACTGCGTCGGCGCCATCGGCCAACACGACGTCAGCCGCTGACGGTGACCCGCTCGCCCTGCCCCGGGCCGACGGGCAAAACCGGGCCTACGTCGTCTCACCCCGCAGGCTGCACCAGGACATCCGCCGGAGCATGGCAAACCTGCACTGGGCGGCGCTGCGGGTCGAGAAGCCGACTCCATCCGCCCTGACCCAGCCGGCCGAGAACACGCCCCCCCTGCTGCGCGCCTGGGCCCTGCTGCCGGACGGACGAACCGCCACGATCGCCGCCTGGGTCGCGCCCGAGACAGCCCCCGACGCCGTCCACGCCTCCACGGATCGCACCGGCCCCGGCGTCGACCACGACGCCCCGTGGCTGCGTGAACCCGTGGCCGTCATCCTGCGCGTCAGCGTCGGCCGCCTCGGTGACGCGGAGATCGAAAAACAATACCTCGACGCGCTCGAGCAGACCCTGCGCGGCCCATCCCAGCGCCGACGCATCCGCTTCGAACTGCCGTAACCCGTCGCCGCACAAACCTGGCCGCCGGCCCCGCCTACGCCTCGAGGTTCAGCCACTTGACCTCGTGCCCCGTCAGCTCGACGTTCACGCTCGGGATCGACGTCGCCGTCTCGTGGATCAGACGCGGCCCGATCAGCGCGAAGCTCGGGAACGGCTGAGCAAGCACCCACGCCGCGGCGATGCTGATCACCTCCACGCCCTTCTTCTTGGCCAGCTCCATCGCCCGGGCCTTGCGCTCGAAGTTGTCGTCGGCGTACCAGCACCGGACGAGTTCCTGGTCCTCGAGCTTGTCCGGGGCCGAGCGATCGGTGAAGAACCCTCGGGCCTGGCTCGACCAGGCCAGGTGCGCCAGCTGGTGCTTCTCCAGGTACGCCAGCGTCACCGGGTCCTTGGAGCTGATACAACCGGCCCAGGGCGGATCGACCATGCGGGCGAGGCTCAGGTTGTTGCTGAGCATCGAGAACCCAGCCTTGCCGTGCTTGGCCGCGTACTCGTTGGCCGCCGCGATGCGCTCGATCGTCCAGTTCGACCCGCCGAAGAGCCGCAGCCGCCCGGCGTTCTTGTGCTCGTTGAGCACGTCCACGAACTCGCCGACGGGGATGTCCGGGTTGTCGCGGTGCATCAGGTAGAGGTCCACGTGGTCGGTCTGCAGCCGGTCGAGGCTCTCCATCAGCTGGCGGGTGAGGTTGACCGGGTCGCAGTGCGGCGTGTGAGCGCCCTTGCCGAGGATCACCACGTCCTTGCGGATGCCGCGCGACTTGACCCAGGCGCCCAGCAGGCGCTCGGGCACGCCGTCGCCGTAGCCGTAGGCCGTGTCGAACGCCGTGCCGCCGCGCTCGAACCAGTCGTCGAAGAGCGCCTGCGAGTGCGAGTAGGCCCGCTGGTTGTCGCAGCCCATGATCAGCCGCGAGATGTCCTTGTCCACCCCCGGCAGCCGGCCGTACTTCATCGGGTGCTTGAGCGCGCTGGCGGGCCGGCGGGCCAACGGCCGACCGTGCAGCGGCCGGGACACCGCGCCGGGCTTCTCCTCGTCATAGACCAGCCCGATCGCCGCTCGCCACCGGTCCAGGGTCGCCATGTTCCCCAGCGTGTCCTCCCACGTCATCGCCGGCGGCGACGCCTGCCGCGCCGGCAGGGACTTCGCCACGGTGTCCGCCTCGATGCCGTAGAGGTACTGGTCGCTCTTGACCTCGACCTCCTGCGTCTGCCCCTTGGCGTTGACGATGATCTTGACGCTCCCGCCCTCGCGGGCCGGGATCCACGGATTGGGCACGACAATCGAGCCGTCCGTGCCGTAGATCCGCACGCTGTTGTCCTGGTTCAGCCGCACGCCGGTCGCCACCTGGGCGATGATCTCGCCGCTCTGCCCCGGAGGAGCCTGAAACTTGAGAACCGCCGCGGCGTACTCATCGACGTGGGTCTTGCCGATGTGCCCCGCGCTCACGACCTGCGTCGGCTCGACGAAGGGCCTGCCCCACGCCGCCCCGGCCACCAGGCGCGACATGCTCGTGCAGTAGCACCCGACGTCCAGGATGCCGCCGCCGCCGAGCTTGTTGTTCATCAGCCGGCTCTCGGGGTTGTCGCCGGCCCGGAAGCTGAAGGTCGCCTGGATCATCTGCACCTGCCCGATCGTCCCGGCGCGCAAGATCTCGAGCAGCCTCGCCGTCTGCGGGTGGCAGCGGTACATGAACGCCTCCATGAAGAAGACGTCGTGCTCGCGGGCCGCCTCGATCATGGCCATCGCCTGCGCGTGGTTCAGGCCCACCGGCTTCTCGCAGAGGATGTGCTTGCCCGCCTCGGCGGCGCGGATGGCCCACTGCGGGTGCATCGGGTGCGGCGTGCAGATGTAGACCGCCTGCACCTTGGGGTCCGCCAAGAGGTCCTCGTAGGAGCCGTGGGCCCGCTCGGCCCCGAACTCCTGGGCGAACGGCTTGGCCTTGTCCATCGACCGGCTGCCGACGGCCACGAGACGGCCCGTCTGCGACTTGCTCAGCCCCATGGCGTAGGCCTTGGCGATGTTTCCGGCGCCGAGAATTCCCCACGCAAGACGGTCCGACATGTCAACATCCTTTCCGCCATGGGAGGCGAAACCGTGTGAGCCCGGATAAGCCCGGATCGGAAGAAAAAAGCCCCGCAAAACGCGGGGCGTGTCAGGTTTTTTCGGCGCCAGATCCCGGGAACCGGGCCGGCTGTTCTTAGACTACAGACAAGCTCACGGGATCGTCAACACCTGGCCGACCTTGATGATCTTGGTGTTCTGGTCGATCCCGTTGGCCGCGGCGATCTCGGTCCAACGCTTGGGGTCGCCGTAGAAGCGACGGGAGATGGACCAGAGCGTGTCACCTTTCTGCACCGTGTAGGTGTTGCCGGCCGGTGCGGAGGGCTGCGGCGCGACATAGGCCGGGGCCGGCGGCGGGGCCTGGTAGGACATGTCCACCATCGTGTCGGCCGGGGCCGGCGGCGGCGGCGGAGCGTCCGAGAGCTGATCCTTCTGCTTGGCCTTGCAGCCGGTTAAGCCCACCACCATCGTCACCATCAGAACGAGAGCCAGAGTCCTGCGCATCGTTGCTGCTCCTGATCAGGCTGTGGGTCGCATGGGCCGCGCCCATGACGACGTTCTTGACCGTATAACCCCCGCAGACACGCTGAGCATTGTACCTGTCGCCTTCACACAAGGGCAAAGCCCGATGCCAGCGGTGGATATCTTCCCAAGCCGGTAGCCACGCACCGCCGCGGAGGGGGTGCCCCGGGGTGTTGCCCAGCCGATTTTGCCGTTAAACTGCCCGCCCGTCACGCCCGCGTGGCCTGACCCCCCTGCCGACCCGTGAAAGGCTCACCTCATGGTCAAGGCCGTCACCTACCGTGGCCCCCAACTACGCGAAGTCGCCTTCCCGCTCGGCGGCATCGGCGCCGGCTGCGTCAGCCTCGAGGGCCGCGGCTCACTCCGCGACTGGGAGATCTACAACCGCCCAGCCAAGGGCACGCTCCTCGATTTCACCTTCCCCGTCCTCTGGTGCCAAGAGGAAGGCCAGCCCAGCCAGACCCGCACCGTCCAGGGCCCCTTCAACCGCGACTTCGTCGGCGGCGGCTTCGGCATCAGCCGCGCCCAGGCCAGCGGCCTGCCCTGCTTCGCCAGCACCGTCTTCCGGGGGCGCTTCCCCTTCGCCCACGTCGAATTCGAGCAGCCCAACTACCCGCTGCAGGTCTCGCTGCGGGCCTTTAGCCCCTTCATCCCTCTCGACCACGACAGCTCCGCCATGCCCGTGGCCTGCCTCACCTACACCCTCCGCAACCGCACCAAGCGCCCCGTCCGCGCTACCCTGGCATGGTCCATGAACAACCCCGTCGGCCAGGGCGTGCCCATTTCCTCCGAAGATCCCAACAAGGCCCTGAACACCTTCCGCAACACCTTCCCCTCCGGGGCTCACTGCCGCGGCATCTACTTCGAGAACACCCGCTTCGCCCCCGACGACCACCGCCACGGCACCGCCGCCCTGACCACCAGTTGGACCGACATCACCTACACCACCAGCTGGCTCCGCGACGTCGGCTGGTTCGACAGCACCCACCACTTCTGGGACACCTTCAGCAA
>JADZET010000288.1 GCA_020850375.1 Phycisphaeraceae bacterium
GATGCGCAAGTCGCAGGTGCACCCGATTCCGGTGGACGAGGCCGACCCGGCCGCGGCGTATGAGCGGGAGCTGCGTGAGCACATCCCTTTGTCTCCGCCGTCGAGCAACACCCGTCCGGACGATCAATCGCCGGCGGGCCTGCCCGCGATGCCCCGGCTGGACTTCGTGCTGCTGGGCATGGGCGAGGATGGGCACACCGCGAGCCTGTTCCCCGGTTCACCTGCGCTGGCCGAGACGCGGCGGGCGGTGGCGAACAACGACGGCCCCCACGTCACCCCCCCGCCGCGCGTCACGATGACCTACCCGCTGCTCAACGCGGCCCGGGAGTTGGCGATCCTGGTGACGGGCGAGAACAAGGCCGCGACCCTCCGCCGCGTGCACGACTGCCTGCGCCACTACGGGCCGGACCCGACGACGCTTCCTGTTACTGGCCTGGCGCCGCATCGGCCGGACACGGAAGTGACCTGGTTCCTCGACCCGGCGGCCGCGGGCCAGGAACCGGACTCCTCGTCTGCCATACGTTAGAATGCCCCTCTCGCCCCGGGCCAGACCTGGCATGGGGATGCCCGGGGTGACGGACTCGTGGCTCGGAACCAGGGGATTGTTGCGGACCCGCCGATGAATCCAGACGACGTGCCCGCTGGCAAGAAGATCAAGACGCTGCTGGTCGGCAAGGCCCGCGACCCGCTGGACCGCGGGGTGTTTCACCGCCTGTCGCTGGTGGCCTTCTTCGCCTGGGTGGGTCTGGGCGCCGACGGGCTTTCGTCGTCCTGCTACGGCCCCGAGGAAGCCTTCCGGGCCATGGGGGCCTACCCCTACCTCTCGATCTTCGTGGCCATCGCCTCGGCGTTGACGGTCCTGGTCATCAGCACGAGCTACACCCAGATCATCGAACGTTTCCCCTCCGGCGGCGGCGGGTATGTCGTGGCCAGCAAGCTGCTGACGCCGTCGCTGGGGATGGTCTCGGGGTGCGCCCTGGTGCTGGACTACGTGCTGACGATCGCCATCTCCATCGCCAGCGGGATGGACGCCCTGTTCAGCTTCCTGCCGCAGGGCTGGCAGGGCGTGTTCGTGCTGGGGATGTCGCTCAAGCTCTGGGCGGTGTTCGCCGGGCTTCTGGGGCTGACGCTGCTGAACCTGCGGGGGGTCAAAGAGTCTGTCGTGCCGTTGGTGCCGATCTTCCTGGCCTTCATCCTGACACACGTGTTCGTGATCGGCAGCGCCGTGGCGATGAAGATCGCCAACCTGCCGCACGTCGTGTCGCGGACGGGCGAGGAGCTCTCGGCCGCCTCGGGCGCGATCGGCTCGCTGGGCGTGGTGGCGCTGCTGCTGCGGGCCTACAGCATGGGCGCGGGCACCTTCACCGGCATCGAGGCGGTGAGCAACAACCTGGGCATCCTGCGCGAGCCGCGGGTGCAGACGGGCAAGCGGACGATGGCCTACATGGCCGCCTCGCTGGCCTTCACCGTGCTGGGGCTGATGCTTGCCTACCTGCTCTTCGACGTGGCCCATGAGGAGGGCAAGACCCTCAACGCCGTGCTCTTCGAGGCATTCACCGCTCGCTGGCCCGGGACGCTCGGGCAGGGGTTCGTCTGGCTGACGCTGCTGTCCGAGGCGGCGATCCTGATGATCGCGGCCCAGGCGGGCTTCCTCGGCGGGCCGGCCGTGCTGTCGAACATGGCCCTGGATGGTTGGGCGCCGCGCCGTTTCGCCAACCTCAGCGACCGGCTGGTGACCGAGAACGGCGTGCTCATGATGGCCGGCGCCGCCGCGGCGATCATCCTCTTTACCCGCGGCTCCGTCGGGGCGTTGGTGGTGCTCTACAGCATCAACGTCTTTATCACCTTCGTCCTCTCGCAGGCGGGGATGGTCCGTTTGTGGTTCGGCGAGCGCCGGCTCCCGGGCTCGCAGTGGAAGAAGGGCATCACGCTCAACGGGACGGGCCTGGTGATCTGCGCGTTCATCCTGGTCTCGATCGTCTGGATCAAGTTCCACGAGGGCGGCTGGGTGACGCTGCTGATCACGGGGGCCCTGGTCCTGGCGGCCATCGCCATCCGCCGGCACTACCGCAACACGGGCCGGATCCTCCGCCGGCTCGACGCCCTGGTCCGCGCCGCCGAGCTTCCTCCGCCCGTGCACCGCCCCGACGACGCCCCGCCGGCGTACGACCCGAGCGGCAAGACCGCGGCCGTGCTCGTCGGCGGGTTCAACGGCGTCGGCCTGCACACCGTGCTCAACGTCGTGCGGCTCTTCCCGCAGTCGTTCAAGAACTTCGTGTTCATCAGCGTCGGCATCATCGACGCCGGCAACTTCAAGGGGACCAGCGAGCTGTCGCACCTCCAGCAGCACACGCAGGAGCAGGTCGACAAGTACGTCCGCTTCGCCCAGGGCCAGGGCTACTACGCCGAGTCGGTCACCGGCATGGGCATGGACGTCGTGGCCGAGGTGGCCAAGCTCGCGCCGGACATCCTGGCCAAGTTCCCCGACACTGTCTTCTTCGGCGGGCAACTGGTCTTCGAGAACGAGACCATGCTCACCCGCTTCCTGCACAATTACACCGTCTTCGCCCTACAGCGGCGGTTCTATCGCGACGGCGTGCCGGTGGTGATCCTGCCGATCCGGCTGTGATCGGCCCGCCGGCGGGCTTTTTTGACGTCGCGCGACCGGGCCACTAGATTGGCCGGGCTAACCCCAGGAGGTCCGACGATGGCCATCAAGACGTTGTACGACAAGGACGGTTCGATCCAGCCCCTGCAGGGCAAGACCGTGGCGGTGCTCGGCTACGGTTCGCAGGGCCACGCCCACGCCCAGAACCTGCGCGACTCGGGCGTCAAGGTCATCGTGGCCAACCGCAAGGACTCGGCCAACGGCAAGCTCGCGATCGAGCACGGCTTCAACCCCCTGCCCGTGGCCGACGCCGTCAAGCAGGCCGACCTGATCATCCTGACGCTCCCCGACGAGGTTCAGCCGGACGTCTTCAAGAACGACATCTCGCCCAATCTCAAGCCCGGCGCGACGATCGGCTTCACCCACGGCTTCAACATCAACTTCAAGACCATCGTCCCCCCGCCCAGCAGCGACGTGATCATGGTCGCCCCCAAGGGCCCGGGCCACACCGTCCGCTCGGAGTTCGAGCGCGGCGGCGGCGTGCCCTGTCTGCTGGCCGTGCACCAGGACAAGAGCGGCAAGGCCTTCGACGTGGCCTTGGCCTGGGCCATCGGCATCGGCGGCGGCAAAGGCGGCATCCTCAAGACCACCATCAAGGACGAGTGCGAGACGGACCTGTTCGGCGAGCAGACCGTCCTGTGCGGCGGGCTGTCGGCGATGATCAAGGCCGGCTTCGAGGTTTTGACCGAGGCCGGTTATCCGCCCGAGCTGGCCTACTTCGAGGTCTGCCACGAGCTCAAGCTGATCATCAACCTGATCGAACGCGGCGGGCTGAAATACATGCGCTACTCGATCAGCAACACGGCCGAGTTCGGCGACTACCACTCCGGCCCCAAGGTCATCGACGCCGGCGTGAAGGAGCGGATGAAGAAGGCCCTGGCCGACATCCAGTCCGGCGCCTTCGCCAAGACCTTCCGCGACGACTACGCCAAGGGCTTCCCCTGGTTCAAGGCCCAGCGTGAGAAGGACGCCAACCACGGCGTCGAGGTCGTCGGCCGCGAACTGCGGCGGATGATGCCCTGGATCAAGCCCGTTGAGATGTGATCCCCCCCGGAAGCCCCGGAAGTTGATCCCGGTGAAATGCCGGTTGATTGAACAACAGCCCGGTCGCGCAAGCGGTCGGGTTTTTTCTTATCGGCGTCCGCCGCGACGCGCCAAGCCCGCCGCGATCAGCAGCAGGACCGTCAGGCCGGCGGGCTCGGGCACGACGAGTGAGCCCGCGCTCCCGCCGCCGACGAGCAGGGTGACGAAGGGGTTGATGTCCTGCACGTCGATGACGTTGTTGTGGCTCAGGTCGCCGTAGAGGGCGCTCGACGGGCCGCCGGCGAGCGCCCTGATCATGCCGTTGATGTCCTGGACGTTGACCAGGCCGTCGCCGTTGAAGTCGCCGGGCACGCCTGCGGTGAGCGAGGCGCCGTCGGTCAGCCAGGCCTGCCAGAAGATGTCCGCGATGTGCTGCCCGCCGCTCTGGGAGAAGTGCAGCCCGTCGGCGAGCATGCCGTTGGAGAGGAAGTGGGGATAGTCGCCCGCCGTGTCGTAAAAGTTGATAAAGCCCAGCCCCCGCTGCCTGGCCACGTCCTCGACCGCCTGCACGATCCCCAGGAGATTGGGGGTGCTGTCGTAGGTGCCGACCAGGACGATCTTGGCGTTCGGGGCGTCGGCCTCGAGGCGGTCGATCAACGGGTTGAGGCGCATCGGGTAGGTGCTGCGGTTGTAGGCCTGATCATTCTGGCCGACCCAGAGGAAGATCAGGTCGGGGTTGACCAGGGGGACCTGCTGGTCGAACGTCCAGTCCCGGTTGAGGTAGTTGTTCACGCCCCATCCGCCGTTGACGGCCCGGTGAACGCGGACGCCCGGCCTGTCCGGGGCGCCCAGCGGCTCGCTGTTGTTCATGCCCAGGACGGTCACCCGCCCGTCGCCGAGCGGCTGGATGCCCAGCTTGCGGTCCGTGCCGGTGAAGGTGTACTCCCAGGTGCGAACTTGCTCCGTCGCGCTGTAGGTCGAGAAGGTGACGTTGCCGCCGCCGGGCAGGTCGATCCTGACGGTCCCGCCCTCGGGCTGGGCGACGTAGTGGAGCTGGACGTGGCTCGAGCGCGCCGTGAACGTCGCGACGGTGGCGATCGGTGGATAGGGAGGCAGCGATCCCTCCGCCCACAGGCCGTCGAGCGAGTGGTGGGGGATCGTGTCCTGATTGATCATGCCTCGCGTCCAGCCGTTGGTGAACCCGGCGCCCGTCCAGACGCTAAAGCCCTGCCATCCGGCGCCGCCGTTGCCGTAGAAGTTTTGCAGCGACTGCGTGAGGATGGGCAGGTAGCTGTACTGTGTGACCGAGAGACTGTCGCCGAGAATCAGGATGTCCGCCTGCTGGCCGGCCGCGAGCTTGGCCTTGACCGGCGCGAACGACGAGGCGAGGTTCAGGCTCACCTCGGCCGACGCCCGACAGGGCGACAGCACGGCCGCCAGGGCGCACAGGCACAGATACGACCGCAGCGGCGTAAGGCGCATACGAAGGCTCCGCGAGGCGCGAACAGGCAGCAAGCGATGGACTTGCTCCAACCATAACCCACGATCCGGGATCGAACAACAAAAGATTAGGCCGTCGAGATCCTCGCACGGCGGTCCGAGGCGTGTGCCAACCAGCGGGTGCGGAAACGGCGTCCCCTCGCGTCGCCGCTCCGGTGGACCTGTCATTCGCCCAACCGCTTCGATCGCCTTATACTGCCTATCTTTGCGTGAGATCAGACCGGCCGGGTGTCGAGGCGCTCCCCGGCGGGTTCATGACAGTTTCCGCCTCGCGGCAAGATGGTGAAGCCTTGATGCGATTCTCTACGACGGCGGTGGTGTCGGTGTGGCTGGTGGGTCTGATGCTCGCCACGTCAGCCATGGCCCAGACGACGCAGCCGGCCGATGCGGCCCCCACGACCCTCTCGGCGATGACGTCGCCGGTGAGTCCCTACCACGTGCCGCGCGGCGACGAGGCCGTGGCCGTCGAGCTCGGCTCGCTGGACAAGGACACCGGCTACCGCCTGAAGGTCGGCCTCGAGCGCGGGGCGCTGTGGTACATCCGGCTGACGGACTATCTCTTCGAGGCCATGACCGATGGGTCCAAGCCCAGCGATCATTACCTGATCCTGAGCAAGATCGAGGACCCGCAGCAGCCGGGCGCGTTCTACCGGCCGCTGACGCTGCGCGGGCTGTGGATCGATGACGTGGCCGTGCCGCTGGGCGGGGCGCAGTGGCGGCTGACCGGCGTCGACAGCGACGAGCAGGGCACACCCTGGCGGGCGAGCTACAGCCTGCCGGTGCTCGACGAGCGCGGCCGGGCCGTGCTCGAGGTCCGCCGGACGTTCGAGCTGGCGGCCGACAGCTACGAGGTGGTCTGCCGGCAGGCGTTTGTGAACCTGACCGACGCTCCGCTGAGGGTCGCGGCCGAGTGGCTCGCCCAGCCCGACGCACCGCACGACGCGGCCCGGTACATGGGCGACCAGCGGACGTTCGTCGCCGGCTACTACGACCTGGACTGGAACCCCACCGGCACGCTGATCCTCAGCGCCAAGAGCGCCGTGCACCGGCCGCAGGTCCTAGACGGCAAGCAGACGCTCTGGCCGCGCGAGGACCTGGTCAAGGACCCGGCCAAGCTCCGCCTGGGCTGGCTGGCGGCGACCAACCGCTACTTCGCACTGGTGCTGCACCGGCCGGTGACGATCGACCCGGCCAAGCCGGCCGACGCCCGGCAGGTCGAGCCGCTGGACGAGAAGTTCGTCTACGCCCCGCCGCTGGTCATCGGCCGGCCGGGCCTCGGGGACGAGGGGCAGGACCTGCGGCACATCCTCCTGGCCGTGCGGAGCAGGCCGGTCGAGGCGCCCGCCCACGGTACGGCGGACCTGGACCTGAACCTCTTCGCCGGCCCCCGCAAGGCTGAGCTGTTCAGCCAGCCCGTGTATGAGGCGCTGCACTTCAGCGAGCTGGTGCGGTACCAGGTCGGCTGCACGTGGTGCCTGTTCCAGGGGCTGGCCAAGTTCCTGCTGGGCTTCCTCAAGCTGATCCACGCGGTGACCTTCGACTGGGGCGTGGCGATCATCGCGCTGGTGGTGGCCGTGCGGGCGATCCTGCACCCGCTGACGCGGCACTCGCAGATCCACATGACCAAGTTCCAGAAGCAGATGGCCACGCTGCAGCCGGAGATCGAGAAGCTCAAGAAGAAGTACGAGAAAGAACCCCGCAAGCTCCAGACCGAGCAGGCCAAACTGATGCGCGAGAAGGGCGTCAGCCCGGCCGGGATGCTCGGGTGCCTGCCGATGTTCCTGCAGATGCCGATCTGGATCGCGCTGTACGCGATGCTCTACGGGGCGATCGAGTTGCGCCACCAGCCGGCGTTCTGGGGCCTCTTTCAGTCGGTCTCGGGCGGCGGGTGGCACTTCCTCTCGGACCTGTCGAGCCCGGACGCGTTCATCCGCTTCTCCGACCACGCGATCTCCATCCCGCGGGACACGCCGATCTTCGGCTCGATGCTCGGGGCGCTGGACTTCTCCGTGCTCAACATCCTGCCGATCCTCTGGGCCGTGACGCTCTACTTCCAGCAGAAACTCATGACCCCGCCGGCCATGAACGACCAGGCCCGGCAGACGCAGAAGATGATGGGGATCATGATGTGGTTCATGGCCCTCTTGTTCTACTCGGCGCCCAGCGGGCTGACGCTGTACATCCTGGCCTCGACCGGGGCGGGCATCCTCGACAGCTACATCGTCAAGAAGCACATCAAGCGCGAGGAGGAGGCCGGCACGCTCTACGCCAAGAAGGAGGTCCGGCCGGGCTCGCTGCGTGACCGGATCAGCAAGGCCGTGGCGTCCAAGCAGAAGGACCTCCAGAACGTCCAGCGCCGGCTCGAGGGCGGCCAGGGCGAGTCGCGCTACAAGAAGCGGTGAGGCACGCCGTGGGGCAC
>JADZET010000289.1 GCA_020850375.1 Phycisphaeraceae bacterium
ACCTCCGTGCTGTAGGGCCAGCGGAGGTTGGCCGTGTCGTTCGACGCCGTCGCGTTGTGGATGTCGTGGCAGCTCGTGCACTGCATCTTTTCGTTGCGGTCCAGGATGTCCTTGGCCAGCGTCGAGGGGTCGACCAGCTCGGGGTCCGTCGCCACCAGCGCCGCGTCATACACGAAGCTCACCGGGTGGTTGCGGTCCATCCCGCCCATGTCCCCCGCCGGGCCGAACACCACCTCCGGGTGGTCCGCCATCGTCCCGAACGTCCCGTCGTGGCAGCTCAGGCACAGCTTGCTCGCCCCGTCCGGCGACTCCGAGATCACCGCGTCCATCGTCGGGCTGCTGTAATTGCCCGTCAGCGTCGTGGTCGAATGAGCCGGCTGCCACAGCGGCACCGACGTGTCCTCGAACGCCGCGTGCGGCGTGTGGCAGAGCGTGCAGGTCGACGGATGGCTCGCGAACGCGGGCCGCGACGCCCATGCGCTCATCCCGACGATCAGGGCGGTCATCACGGCTCGTTTCATCTTCACGTCTCCCTTGTGCAGAGGTTTTCGACCAACCTTCCGCCCCTCCCAGGGCCCGGATTCTGACGACATGACGGCGTGACACCCCATCAGAACCCACCAATTTCACACAGCAAGACCAATACCACGCCGAATCAACCGAACATGAAATCTTTTCGCCTCTCATCCCGGGTCATGGCGCATCGAGCCAGCACAGCCGTACTCCCTTCACGCCGTCGATTCAGAACGTCCTGATCACGCATGAAAAAACGATCCGCGGCATCCCCGAAGGACGCCGCGGATCGTTCACGTTCATCTGCACCAGGGAGAATGTCCCAGGCTTCTTCAGACGTCGGATTACTTCGCGTGGCACTGCCGGCAGAACGCCGAGACCGTCCCGCGAACCTCGGTGTCATAGGCCCAGCGGAGGTTCGGCGTATCAGCCGCCGCGGTGTTGTTGTGGATGTCGTGGCAGCTCGTGCACTGCATCTTTTCGTTGCGGTCCAGGATGTCCTTGGCCAGCGTCGTGGGGTCGACCAGCTCAGGGTCCGCCGCCACCAGCGCCGCGTCATACACAAAGCTCACCGGGTGGTTGCGGTCCATCCCGCCCATGTCCCCCGCCGGGCCGAACACCACTTCCGGGTGACCCGTGATCGGGCCGTACGACGAGCTGTAAGACCCGTCATGGCAGCTCAGGCACAGCTTGCTCGCCCCGTCCGGCGAGTCCGAAATCACCGCGTCCATCGTCGGGCTCGAATAATTGCCCGTGAGGGTCGTGGTCGAATGATCGGGCTGCCACAGGGGCACCGAGGTGTCCTCGAACGCCGCGTGCGGCGTGTGGCAGAGCGTGCAGGTCGACGGGTGTGCCAACGCCGTCTGCGTCGCCCACGCGCTCAACCCGACAATCAGGGCGGTCATCACTACTCGTTTCATCGTCACATCTCCCTTGTGCAAGAGTGGTCGGTTGACTTCTGCCCCTCCGAGGGCGGGTCCTGCTTGAACGCACCAAGAGAACCTGTCTGTCCTTTTAGCAAGGTTAATACCAGACCCAATTAACCGAACACAAATTTTTTTTAGCTCCCCGGGGCCGTTATCGGGCCACCCCTTCGGCACAATCGTTTCAACTTCACGGAAGTCCATAATGGCCCATAACTCCTTAATAACATGCATTTTGGCCCATGTTCTTAAGCCTCGTCCCCGCCCTGTCGAAGACGCTAATGGAACAGGGGATAAAGCATGTCCAGCTGGCGCCATGGGCTGGCGGCCGTGGGCCGCTTCAACCTTCAATTCCCGCTATTGCCTGTCGTAGCAGTTGTTATGCCATTCGCCGCCTTCGCCCTCGCCGGCCAGCCCGACGATGGCGTCAGCGTAGCTCTTTATCTGCCAGACACTTCCGCGCAGATCTGGGACCCCGTCGCCCACTCGACCCTGATCAACGAGTCCGGAACCATTGCCAACTGCGAGAATTGCCACCACCCCGACCCTCTCTTCTCGCATCCTGTTGGTATGACCGCACATCCGACCGCCGACTCGAATCTTCCCCTCGACGCCGGCCAAGTCGCTTGCATCACCTGCCATGACAACGCCACTCAGGCCCATCAAGACGCCAAGGCAGGCCTGGGAAAGATGTTACGCACATTGCCCAACGGCCAATCCCTCTGCACCGCCTGCCACGACGCCTCCACGGGCAAGCACGCCCCAGGCCTGGGCCTGGCTCATCTCAGATGGGAGAATCCCCTTCAAGACCAGGCCGCTGAGGCCCCAGAGGGCTCCCTCGACAACCTCAGCCGGCGCTGCCTGTCCTGTCACGACGGCTCCACCGGCCAAAGCCTCGGCCTAAGCCACCCCACGGGCGTTTCTCAAGGTCGAGCATCCCGCGAACTCTACTCCGGCAGCCTCGCCTACACCTCCCCGAATCGCCTCGACCGTCGCGTTCCCCTCTTCAACGGCCTCGTCGGATGCGTCAGCTGCCACAGCCCCTTCTCCCAGATCCCCAAATTGCTCGTCATCGAGAACACCAACAACAACCTCTGCCTGACCTGCCACGAGCAGCGCCGCTGATTTCTTCTCGCTCTCGGGCACCGCGGCCAGCGCCGATTCTCATCCTTAAGAGAACGCTTGGTGTCTTGAACTTCCCAGTTTGCCTGGGCCGCGCGGTTGTTCACGCCTCATCCTTGGCCGCGGAATTCGTACAATCGCCCCGCGTCGCGCTCGTCGTGCATTCCTGGCACCGGCTTTGTCCTCTGGCCTTGGCGACGCACGGGTCGTCTCCCTCATGAACCATCGCACACTCAAGCTCGCCTTCGGCGCCCTGGTCCTCGTCCTGGCCATCGGCTACCTCGCCGTCTCCGGTGTCCGTGAGGGCTGGGTCTACTACGTCACCATCGACCAGCTCTCCGACCCCAACCAGATCCGAGGCCGGCGCACGCGCCTCAGCGGCACCGTCGCCGAGCAGGGCGTCGAGATCGCCCCCTCGCGCCTCGACGCCAGGTTCATCCTCGCCGGCAACCTCCACCAGATCCCCGTGACCTACCACGGCGTCATCCCCGACATGTTCAAGCCCAACGCCCAGGTCATCGTCGAGGGACGCCTCAACGACCAGAACGTCTTCGTCGCCGACACCCTCCTCACCCAGTG